>JAJQBY010000071.1 GCA_021203045.1 Oscillospiraceae bacterium
AAAATGCAGAACATATAGCCGGACAGTTCAAGAGGGCGGCGACAGGAAACGGCTTTGGTCTCAGGATGGCAGACCCCAGCATCATCTTCATTGTCGGGACACACATCAAAGCCTCGCAAACAAAAAGAAGTTTCAAGCCGATAGTGACGACGCGCCCGGCGGCGGAATATAAAAAAATCGGATTCAAAAAATATCATACCTATGTCGTTCCCTGTATCTGAAAATATGCAGAATTGATGCAGACGGGGTTTATAATGCCGGAAAAATGTATTTATGAAAGAGAGATCGGCATATGTCATCATTGCTTTTTGCTCCGGAAAAGGAGCAGACAGATGACCAGGTTTTCCTCTCCCATCTGTATCAGGACTATAGGGGGCTAATGTTTTTCACAGCGTCTAAATTATACCCGGGACGACTATGAAAAAGAGGAGATCGTCCAGACCGCATTTGTAAAGATTATTGAAAATACCGGGAAACTCAGGCAAACCGTTCAATCTGAACTGCCCTATCTGGTGGCTGGCATCGTAAAAAACACGGCGATAAATTTTGTAAAGCACCAGCAGGTGATGGAAAAGCACACCATTCAAGGGGCGAACGGTGATACAGTCTTTGGGCCGGATTTGTCTGAGTCTGTGGACGAAATCGTTATCAGGCGTGAGGCTTTATCCGTTCTGGCCGGTATATGGCCGTCTCTCTCCGAGGAACACCGGATTTTATTAAACGGTAAATACATACAGGGGCTGTCCGACCGGGAGCTGGCTGCTTTGCTGCGCTGCAAGCCAAGCAGCATACGGATGAAGCTGACAAGAGCTAGAAACAGCGCCCGGCAGAAAATGATGAAATGGAGGGATGAACACAGAGCCTGACAACGCCGGACTATATCATGAACACGGCAATATCCAGGCAGAAATCCCGGATGGCAGGCATTCCCTTGTCATAGACTTTAAGGCATATGCGCAAAGAACCCGCCGCCATTGCTTATCGTCCTTTGGAACGCTTTCGACGGACCGCCGCCCGCACGCCTGTTACCGCAGTAAATAGCAGGGGATAAATGGTCAGAGCGCAGGCCAGCGCGGCCAGAAGGGCGCACTGATTTTCGGCGGCGCGGGCGGCGTTTTCCCACCAGGGATAATAGATTCTCCCTAGACGCTGAACCCGCTGGGAAAACTGGCCCAGGAGGGCCAGACTGTTTGTTATCCCGAAGCGGCCCGTGTTCGTCCGCATTTCATAATCGCCGTCAGACAGGCCAAGGGCGGTTTCTACCGTGTCCAGCCCATATCCGGAGGTGACCTCCGGCAGAACGACTTCATAGCAGGTGATGGGGACATCGTAGCCCCGCCGCTCCAGAAGGCTGTATGGGACGTACAGAGTATATTCCGACCCGTAAGCACTAAGCTCCCGCTCATCCGCCGGCAGGGAGGCCACGCCGGCCACGGTGCATAAGGCGCCGCCCAGCTCCACCGTCTTTCCGGCTACATCCGTTCCCCCAAACAAGGCCCAGGCCAGGTAGACATCCAGCACCACCGTGGCGTCCGTTGTGTCACTGCCGCTGTAATACCAGCCGCTTTCCATGTCCGGGGGATGCAAAAAGAAGAAATCTCCGTCTGTGGCGATGACCCGAACCGTCTGCTCGTTATAATCCGTTGAGACTGTCAGAGAAAGCTCACCGCTGTAGGCGTCCAGCCAAAGCCTGGCATTTTCCCCTTCGGCCTCCAGGCCCAGGGACGCCAGGGTGTTTTCTATGCCTTCACGAGCGGACATTATATCCTCGGCGGTGACGGCTCCGTCCTCGCTGATAAATGCTGTGACCTGGGTGTACTGCAAATCCCCGGCCTGCCATCGTTCTGCCGCCGTCTGGCTTTCCAGCCCGGCGGCTGTGTTCTTATGGATAAGAAGGGTCGCGGCGCAGAGTATGATACACAGCGCCGCCGCCCACCGGCTCCCGTATTTTTTGCAAAATATTCTTTTCATTCGCTTGCCAGCCGCACCTGCTCGCCCTCTGTGATGGGAGCGGCGGAGGTGGTGATCACATAGTCGCTGTCTGTGCCGTCCAGGGTGACGGCGGCGTTCACGGTGTCTGAGGCTTCCACAATTACCGCCACTCTGGATACGACGTACCGGGTACCCAGGGGCGTGGTTTTTGCGGAGGCCACATAGATATAGGTGCCGTTGGAATCCTCATGGACGGCGCTCTTGGGTATCACGGCGTCGTAGCTCTCCGATGTGGTGCCGATGGAAATGCTGAGAGACTGCCCGTCTACAACATCCCCGCTGACAGCAAATTCCAGCAGCTTATATTTGCCGGGATTGTCCGGGTCGCTTTGGATGGAGGACAGCACTGCCTCGATGTCTCCATAAACGTAGTTGGTCACAGTGGCCACATCCCCTACGCTGACCTTTTGGGCCTGCTCCTCGGTGACGGAAATGGTCAGGGAATATTCCTTCCCCTCTACGTTCACAGAGGCCAGTGTCTGCCCGGCGGCCACAATATCTCCGGCGATCACGTCCACCTCGGAGACGGTGCCGGCGTATTGGGCTGTCACCTCCGTCATGACCCCGGCCTCTGTCAGCGCCTCCACCAGCGCCTCCTGGGCGTCCAAAGCCTCCTTTGCCTGGGCCAGCTCCAGGTCTGCCACCTGGGAGGAAACACTGTCCGCCTGCTGCTGCTCGGAAAGCGCGGCCAGGGCTGCTTCAAGGCTCTGCTGAAGGCTTATCACGTTGGCGTTGGCCGCCGTCACCGTGGTGGTGTAATTAGAGGATGCAACTGATAATTCCGACTGAGCCTGGGATAATCTGGCCTGAGCTGAGGCTAGCTCTGTCTGCGCCGTGGTGAGCTGCAACTGGAGGTCCGTGGTCAGCTCGGCTTCCCGCTCCTCAATGGCATTTTCCAGGGCTGTGACCTGGGCGGTCTTTTCCTCTAACACGGTCTGGGCGGTAGCCTCCGCCTCCTGCGCCGCGGTAACGGCTTCGTTCTGTGCCGCCGCTGTATCGTATTGGCTCTGGGCCTCCGCCACAGCTGTCTGCTGGTTGGATACCGCGAGCTGCTGCCGCTCCACCGCTCTGAGAGCTTCCGTAAGGGTGGCCTCATCCGTGTCGGCATCAGATAACAGAGCCTGGTAATCCTCCTGCAGGTAGGATAGCTCCAGCTCCAGGGATTCCAGGGTCTGCTGGGCCTGGGTCAGGGCCTCTGCTGCTGCGGAAAGGCTTATGGTAACGGCAGCCTGGGCGGCGGCAGTCTGGGTTTGACAGGCGGTGAGGGCGGCCTCCGCCTCCGACTGTTCCTTCTGCGCTTCCGTGAGCTGAGCGTTCAGCTCGGCCAGTACGCTGTCCCGGGCCGTAGCCAGGGTGATCTCTCCCTCCAGGTCGGCAATGGTATTGTTCAGCTCGTCTACCAGGCTTTGGGCCTGCTCCGCTGCGGTTTTGGCGGCGGTATAGGCGGCCTCCAGATCTTCTGCCTGGCTTTGGGCGGTGAGAGCGTTGGCCAGATCCTCCCGGATGCTCTGAATATTCTGATTTTCCGAGGCATAGCTGGCGTCCACATTTTGAATGAGCAGAAGGTTATAGTTATACAGCAAATCGGACAGAGTCTGCTCCGCCTCCGCCAGCTCGGTGTTTTCCGTTTCCTCCAGAATGAACAGGGTTTGCCCTGCCTCTATCTCGTCTCCCACGGAGATCAGCACCTCCTGAATGGTGCGGGTGGCGTCGAGCTGCACATGATAGGCCACATTCGCTGACACGGCGCCTGTGCCGGTGACGGCAGTGGATATGGTTCCGGCCTGAATATACTGCCCGGAAACCTCCGTCAATGACAGGTTGCGAATGGTCTTGGAAAAGAAGGTCAGCACCAGCATGACGGACAGAAAGATGATGGCAGCGTTTTTCACCCACGGGCGGGATACTTTTTCTTTTGTTTCCAGGTGCATAATCAGGTCACTCCTTCCAATTCCCGGAATCGGCTATACCGGCTACCAAATGCTCCTCCCCATGCAGAAACAGCAGCAGAGGAGGTATCATATATACAGTCGCCACGGCGAGGGCCAGACTGACCTCCCCGGCGTTTATCTGGGACAGAAACACCGACAGGGGCTGCTTGTCCTCATCCGTCAGAAGAACAAGCACCTGCTCCACCATGTTCCAGTTGTCAATGAATACCAGAATGATCACGGAATACAGGGTGCTTTTGCACTGGGGCAGAACGATCTGGGTGAATATCCGCCAGGGCCCGGCTCCGTCCAGGCTGGCGGCCTCTATCAGCTCCTTCGGGATGCGCCCCATGGCTTTGGACAGAAGATAGACGGAAAAGGGCGCGAATATCCCCGGCAGAATCACCGCGAGGCGGGTGTCCAAAAGGTTCAGCCACTTTGTCATGAGATAATTGGGCACCAGCGTCACCTGGCTTGGCAGCAGCATCAGCAGAATATAGGAGAAAAACAGTATCCGGCGGCCCCGCCCCTGATACAGGGCAAAGCCATAGGCCGCCAGGGCGGCAACGGCTACCTGAAGGGCCACGATGGGAACCACCAGAAGCACTGAATTCCAGAATTTATATAAATATTCCGGGCTTTCCAGCAGGAAGGTCTTATATTGCCGGAAGCTGACTATGTCAGGAATAAACTGCAAGCGGACGGCTTCTGTCATATAATCGCCTCCCCCGGTGGATTGGGACAGCACCTCTCCGTAATGGACGGTTATTTCCTCCGCGGACATAAAGGAATTGGTAAAGGTCAGCGCCATGGGCGCAAGAAACAGCAGTCCCACGGCCCAAAGCGCAAGGAAAACCAATGTGCGAGAAATTTTTTTGCGGCTCCGTTTTTTGTTCATATTATTGCTCCAAATCCCGGCCAAGCCATTTTTCCAGGGCGAACAGCACCGCAATGACCCCAGCGATCACCAGGAGCATGACGACGGCGGCAGAGGACAGCTTTTGATAGTCCAGGCTGCGGAAGGTGTTGTTCATAAAATGCTGAAGCATATACAGCGACTCATAGGGATAATCCCCGGTGAGAAGATATATCTCCCGGAATATCTTGAAGGAATTGACAAGAGACATGATGGTCACAAAAACCAGGGTGGGAGAGAGATACCGCAGCTTGAAGCGGAAAAATATGACCCGCGCGGAGGCTCCGTCAATCATGGCCGCCTCCAGCGGCTCTCGTGGAATATTGGCTAAAGTCGCCATGAACAGCACCATGTTGTAACCCAGATTTTTCCACAAGAACAGTACCACCATCACCGGGATGCTGTAGGCCGAGCTCAGCCAATCCACCGCCTCCAATCCGAAAAGGGACAGGATGCTGTTCAAAGCCCCGTTATAATGAAATATCACCTGCCATATCAGCACCACGGAGGCCGCAGGCACCACCAGGGGGCTGAGAAAGCAGGAGCGAAGCTGGCTTTTCAGCGGGATTTTCTTTTCCAGCAGCACAGCAAGACCCAGGGATAGAACGACTGCCAGGCCAGAAAAAAGCAGGGTGTTTCTCGCTGCCAGACGAAAGGCGGTATTTTGCAGCAGGCTAATGTAGTTATCCAGCCCCACAAAGCTTTGCTGAATGGGATTGTCAACCAGGGAGTAATAGACGATCACCCCGAAGGGGATCACAAAAAAGACCAGCACGCCCATGGCGCTGGGAGTCAGAAAGCAGGCGGAGATCAGCTGCGTCCTCCGGGCGCTTCCGTTTTTTCTGCGGGATGCCATTATGAGATCGCCTCTTTGCTTCAAATCCTTATAAACATATAAACAGCGAACCCGCAGAAAGTGCAACGAAAAACAATATCCCGTCGGAAGTCGCTTTGTTGCACCTGGTCGTGGTTCGCTGTTTATAGAATATGGCAGGGTCATGGCCCTCGCAATTTTTAAGGAAAAGGAGCTTTTATATGATGTGCAGGAAGGTCTGTATTTTTCTGATTCTGTTGTGCTGTATTATATTTCTCAGTGCCTGCGGCGGCTCCGCTGACGGCAATATCGACGCCGGAGGACAGGCGTATACATCAAAGAGTATACCGCTGCCCGCAGAGTATATCCGGCTGCAATCTGTGCAGGCAATGGATGGGATCATTTACCTCTATGGCTACACCGCCAACGAGGAGGACGCAAAGACCATTTACGCCATTGATTTAGACGGCAGCCTGCTTTGGGCCTATGACATGACCCTCGAAGACGCAGACAGCATTGCCGGTCTGTATCCTGATGAAGCGGGTCTGTGGGTCATGGTGAACCATTATGAATACGACACGGTCACCGATGAAGACCCTGTTTACAGCCGGACCTCTATCGTCCATATCTGTGAGGCAGATCAGGGGATGGAGGCCGACATAGAGCTGACACTGGCCCTTTCCACCGCTCCTGCGGAGATAGCGGCAGACAGTGATGAAGAATGCCTGTATATTCTCACCGGGACATCCCTCGTCGCCCTGGACTATGACGGCAGCACGCTTTTTTCCCTGGCTTCCTCCGGGCAGCTATCCAGTCTTTGCTTTACCTCCGGCGGTGAGCTGGCCGTCCGGGAAAGCGCCGGCGGGCATATTTTTATCCGGACTGTAGACCGTGATAATCAGGCTTGGAACAGCGACAGTCTTGAGGGCGAATATACAAAACTGTTCACAGGGAAAGGATACGAGCTGTACTGCACGGACAGCACAGATAAGGGGCTGCTTGGAATCGATCTCCAAACCGGTGAATCGGTCTCTCTGCTTCAGTGGCTGGATCTGGGAATCAGCACGCCCATCGTGAATGTTATTGCCCTGGAAGACGGTGCGTTTCTGGTGGCCGGGCTATCCGGCATTACCCTGGTACAAGCAACTGACGATTCGTCGGAGGAAAGCGCAAAAACGCTGACCCTGGCAACCTTTGATTATCAGGATATATCCTATGCCGTTCTCAATTTTAATCAGTCCCAGCCGGCGTATCAGGTCGTTATACGGGATTACTCTGAATACAATACCGGCGATGACAACACCGGGGGCCTTGAACAGCTATACCTGGATATTGCCTCCGGCGACGCCCCCGACCTATACGATTTGCGCAGCATCCCGGTCTCCCAGTTCGTTCGCCTTGGACTTCTGGAAGACATGAATCCTTACATAGATGAGGACCCGGATATTGACCGGGAGGATTATGTGGAGGCGCTGCTGACCGCCATGGAGACGGACGGCGGCTTATATGGCCTTATGCCCCATGTCAGCGTCATTTCCGTCGCTGCAAGCCCATCTGTTGCGGGAGATTCTGAACAGCTCACGCTGGAGGATATAATGACCCTTGCCGATGGGAGCGACCCCTTTGGGGGCACCCTGACGCAATATGAATTTATCCAGTATATGCTGGCGGGAGACAGCTCTCCCTTTATAGATTGGAGCAGCGGTGTCTGTTCCTTCGATTTGGAGGATTTTATCCAGTGCCTTGAGCTTATAAAGCTGCTGCCGGAAGCCCTTGAGGATAATGAATGCACAGACACACCCCTTCTGTATATCACCGGCGTCACAGGGTATGGAGACATTCTTTACGCCAGCCTTGTCCTGGACTGCATAAACAGCGACACCGGCTGCGCTGCCTTTTTCGGCCTGCCCGGAACGGAGGATGACCGGCTGCTTCTCTATCCCCCCAACGGTTATTGGGGAATATCATCCCTCAGCGAAAATAAGGCGGGGGCGTGGACGTTTATCCGCCAATATTTATTGGAGGATTATCAGACCGGCAACAGCCTTTCTCTGCTGAAAACAGCATGGGTGGAAATGCAGTCGGACTATAATTCCTGGCTCGAAGCGGGCGGACAAGCCGCCGTTATGTTTGCCGGGCAGGAATATGACCTTCAGATTACCAGCGACATTTATTATGAAACCGCTCTGTCTCTGGTGGAAAACGCCTCCGGCATATACGAGGAAAATCCCGCTCTGACGGAGATTATCCTGGACGAGGCCTCCGCCTTCCTTGCCGGCGACAAAACCGCCGCCCAAGCCGCCGAAACCATTCAAAGCCGGGTGAGCATCTATATGGCAGAGCAGGGGTAAAGGTGATCGGTGGTATGCGGGGCTTGGGGAATGTGGTAGTGTAGCGTATGAGACAAAGAATATGAGCCGATCGCCCTTTCATGATGGCTCAGGCATTTACCTCAACCCGTACTGCTTTACCTGTGTTACTAATATGTGTATAATAAACAGTACAGTATACCTCTTTGATATTTTGAAATCATTTTGAGCCCCACCCTCAAAGTCATACCTCCAGAAAACAACGGTGATATCGTGAATTTCATTAAGCTGCTGGAACTCAATGAATTGAAAAGTATTTACAAGGACCATATCAGAAGGGATTTCCCCCGTGGGGAGCGGCGCCCCCTTTTCGCTATGAAGCGGCTGCAAAGGGCAGGACGATATAACTGTTATGGCTATTACCGTGATAACGATTTGGCGGCCTACGCCTGTTATGTTCTGGCTCAAAACGACTCCTATGCGCTGTTGGATTATTTTGCCGTTGTTCCAGCTCTGCGTGGCCATGGGATCGGCAGTGCGTTCCTGCAAGACCTGCAAAAAACCGTATCCGCGAAATATGGCGTATTCATAGAGGCAGAAAGTCCATGCTCCGCCAAGTCAGAGCAGGAAAAAAGCCTACGCGAGCGACGAATCCGGTTCTATCTTTCAAATGGCGCAGAGATGACAGACTCAAAATGCCTTCTATTTGGGGTAGATTACGACATCCTGTTCACCCCGGCTACCAACACTGATCGTGGGGCTGAGGCACGGGAGCGGCGCCATGCGTTGGATGAGTTTTATCGAGAATTATACGGTCGAGCGTATGACCGCCTTTGCAAGCCCTATTATGAGCACGGCACTAAATACAATGAATCAGGAAGGGAGTCAAACGATGAAATTTTATGAGATTACCTTCAGCCCGACTGGGGGCACAAAGAGAGCAGCCGATATTTTGAGCCGCGGCCTGTCAGAGCAAATTCTGGAGATCGACCTGTGTGACCGGAATCAGGATTTCTCAGCCGTGGCTTTGGAAGAAGATGACATTGCCCTGATCGCCGTTCCCTCCTATGGGGGCGCGCCCCCCAGACTGCCCTCAATCGGCTGGGCGCTATGTCTGGAAAGCAGGCCAGAGCAATTCTTGTGTGCGTTTATGGGAACCGGGCGTATGACAACACCCTCGCTGAGCTGCTGGATGGCGCCGGCAAAACCGGTTTCAGGCCGGTTGCAGCGGTCGCTGCCCTTGCGGAACACTCTATCGCGCGGAAGGTTGCGGCAGGGCGGCCGGACGCGGAGGATGAAAAGCGGCTGAAGGGAATGGCAGTTCAGATCCGCCAGAAGCTCGCCGGCACGGATCTCTCGATTCCCAAGGTACCCGGAAAAACTCCGGATAAACCGGGGCGCCAAACACCCGGTATGGCGCCAAACCCTTCGGACACCTGCATACAATGCGGCCTTTGCGCAGAGAAATGTCCGGTCGGAGCGATAGATCCTGTCACAATGGACCCGGACTCCAAAAAATGTATCAGCTGTATGCGGTGCATTTCCGTCTGTCCTGTCGGAGCCAAGAAGCTGGGCCGCGTTTTCACCAGCCTGGGCGGCGTGGCGCTCGGTGTTCTCTGCGCAAATCTCAAGGAATGCCAGCTGTTTTTATAAAATAAGGCCCATCGTCGCATCCACGATACATATGCTGAAGCATAAAAGATGACCCGACAAACCGCCGCAGTTTTGCGACGATTTGCCGGGTCCATGTTGTCTGCTATGCTTCTGTTTATGAAGGACTTTTCGTTTCTCTGCTTCGTAGTCAAAACTACTGCTGCAGCGCCCACTGGATTCCGGCGGCCATTCTCCCCGTAGAGTTCCGATAGTGGTTCCCCGGGTTCATCTGAAAGGTCGTTTGTATACCCTTTTCTGAAAAATACTGCGCCAGCAGCCTGGTGTTCTCCTCCACAGGGGCAAGGTATGGATTCTTCGTACGGCTCTCCTTATCCCCCAGAGAAAAATAAATTGCCTTTACCTGTTCAGAAATAGGATTCTGATGGACGAACGGTATAAAATCCGGGTACCATAGAGAGCCGGATGCGGAGATAAGGCGGGAAAAGCAGTCTGTTTTGTAAGCTGCATATACAGCGAACAGCCCCGCAAGAGAATAGCCCGCCAGGGCGCAGTATATCGGCGGTGATGGGAGCGCGGCAATGATCTGTGGCAGCAGCTCACCAACGAGCCGCTCTAAATACGTATCCGCGCCGCCGGAACAGGGCGTATCTCTCTTGGAGATGGGCGGAATAGGCCACGGCGTCATCTCATCATTCCAGTCAATGCCGTTGACAGCCGCCAGCGAAAACGCCGGGCATCCGAGCTTCTGGCAGGCCTGCCACAGCGCCTTGCCTTCCCCCATCACGGCATGATATATCACCAGTGGCGCTGTCCGGGGTGCATAGTAGAGCTGTATCCTTTTCCCGTTTATTTGCAGCGTAACCGTATTTTCTGCGTTCATATTCCCTTCCCCTCAACCTAATCGGTTTTTTCCCCGTACTTCAGGTAGCCCCTCATATCGTGAAACCCTAACTCCCGATACAGCGGATACGCCTGCTCAGTGGATTCCAGATAAATTTTGCCGCATCCCCGGCGCTTCGCCTCCTGCACCAACCATTGGACGATCGCCCTCCCAACGCCATGCTGACGCATGGCAGAAAGGGTGAAAATATTCATCAGGTACCCGCATTGGCCGGTTGGATTATCCGGCGATGGCATCTCCCGATGGAGACATATGCCGCCGCAGCCCACAGGCTTTTCCGCTGCGCAGGCGAAGCAGGCGATATGCTCCTCCTGCTCCAAGGCCGTTTGGTAGTAAGCCCGGTTTGCGGTGAGAAGCCCGGTCATATCCTCTCCTGTGGGGATGGAAAACACTTCCCTCAAAACGATCTCCCGCCAGCGCATCAGCTCCTCCAAATCAGCGATACCGGCCCTTTTGATGGCAATCTCCAATTCAGCAGGCTCCCTCCTTTAATACGACCGGCAGGCTTTTCACATCCGGCTTCCCGTTGGGCGTCAGGGGAATATGATCCAGTATCACAAAATACTCCGGTATCATAAATGAGGTCAGATAGCGGGACAGCTTCTTTTTCACCGCAGAAAGAACAAACCCCGACTCCTCCGGGACCACATAGGCAGTCAGGTAGGAGAGGCCCTGCTCATCTGTGAACGGACATACCACGGCGGTCTGCACCTCCTCGCAGTCGCAGAGGACGTTTTCCACCTCCTCCGGCTCCACCCGTTTCCCCAGAATCATCACCTGGGAATCCTTGCGGTGCAGGAAAGCCAGATTGCCGTCCGGCAGCATATAGCCCAGGTCGCCGCTTCGGTAGACAGGCCGACCGTCCGCGCCGGTCACAAACATTTGATTTTTGCTTTTGTCGAGATACCCGTTGGAGACGCCGCCGCCCGATATGCAAATCTCCCCCACCGCGCCGTCGGGGACGGGGTTCATATTCTCATCCAGCAGCTCGACGGATGTGCCAAGCACCGCTTTTCCAATGGGATAGGTTCCATCCTCCAGCGCCGGCTGGCCGTTGCAGCGGAAATAGGTGCAGCATACGGTGGTCTCGGACGGGCCATAGGTATTATAAACCGTGACCTGCGGCAGCAGATGATTTACATAGCTCTCCCGGAGAATACCGCCGCCGCTGATAAGCAGCCGCAGGCTGGAGGGGATTTTCTCCGGTCCGTTCATCTCCATCAAAAGATAGGGAAAGCCGCTGAGGATGGTCACGTTCTTTTCTCTCACGAAATCCATCAGGGAACGTATGTCTGCCCTTGCACCGCCGTCCGGGACAGCCAGAGCCGCCCCGGAGAGAAGGGTGGTAAAAACCTCCTCCACAAAAATATCAAAGGAGCAGACGGAATATTGCAGCATCACATCCCCGGCAGCAGGGTGAAACTCATGCTGAAACGCCCGGACATAATGGCATACGTTGGCGTTCGTCACGCAGACGCCCTTCGGCACGCCGGTGGAGCCGGAGGTATATAAAATATAAGCCAGGGACTTCGGAGTAGTCAAGCGGAGATTTCCCTCCGCAGCAGCTTTCTCCGTCATATCCTCCAGAAAAAGCAGGGGAAAGCCCTTCAGCTTCTCCCAGTATTTCCTCTGGGTGATGATAAAACCTACGCCGCTCTCCTGCATCATAAAGCGGATGCGCTCCTCCGGAAAATCCGGTTCCGCAGGAACATAGGCCGCACCGGTTTTCAGCACGGCAAAAATGGAGGCGACGAGATCCGCCCCATGGTCTGCCACGATACCGATAAAATCCTCCTGGGAAGGAAAGCTTCCTGCGATCACGTCAATGCGCCGGTCAAGCTGGGCATAGGTCAGGGACTGTGCCCGTTCCACAACGGCAGGCTGTTCCGGAGATCGTTTTACCACCTCTGCAAAACGGTCATAAATAGCGAAATTGCTCATATTGCTGGCCTCCATTCGAGTCCCTGTCAGGAAATCCGGTCATGGGAAAAGTTTCTGCAAAACTCCCGATAATTATAATCCTTTCCCGGGCGGCAAAGGACGGCGAATTGGATGGTATCAAAGAGCTGGCCGCTGTCCTTTCCGGCATAGGCGAAGTCCCGAATGGCACGGCAGAACAGATCGGATACTACCGCCCCGTTGTTCCCGTACACGCCGCAGCCAAAGGCACCCAAAATCAGACGCCGATAGCCCTGTGATGCCGCTACAAGCAGCATCCCCCGGATGCGCTTATAGAGCATCTGTTCATATTCCACCTGAGACATTCCCTCCAGCCCCAGACGTATCATGGGTGCAGCACAGCTCATAACAGAGAGGGGAAAGGGCTCGGGCAGCGGCTTCGCCGATGTATCCTTGATTACCTCCACGCAGGGCGAGAGCACCACAGCGTCAGACCCCATGCGGGTCTTTCGGGCGTTATTATAATCATAATACCGTTTTGCGTCCTCGCTCTCCAGAGACAGGAGCAGGGATGTCCTCCGGCACAGGTCCTCCTCCTGGGCGCTGGCCCCCTTTCTGGTATGGCCTCCCGGTTGAGTGGCGCTGGCCAGATTCAGCACTAATATTCTCGGCTCCGCCTCTCCGGCGGCCCGCAGGCCCTCATACTGCTCCTGAGCCAGGGCCAGGGCGTCTATATCCCGGCAGTCAAAGCAG
Organism: Oscillospiraceae bacterium; assembly: GCA_021203045.1. Taxonomy (GTDB): domain Bacteria; phylum Bacillota; class Clostridia; order Oscillospirales; family Oscillospiraceae; genus CAJOIG01. The sequence goes on from JAJQBY010000071.1 coordinate 13,130, forward strand.
CAGCCGCTGCCCCGTTTCTCCGATGCCTCCCACTCCGTGGAGTCGAGGGCTTCCAACTCCTCCGGCAGAAGCACCTGGGCCTCCCGCATCTGCGCCCGGGAAAAATGCAACCGAACCTCCCGGTCATCCTTTTGGTAGCCGCCCCTTTCCAGAATGGCCAGGGTGTCCTCCAGCTCCGCTATATTCTGCTTTCTGCGCAGATCCTTCTGCCGCTCTCTTCCCTGTATCTCCTCCTCGGAAAGGCCCTGATATTCCGCCGCGCGCATTTGCGCCGCAAGCTGCTTCATCCGTTCCTCATCGGATAAGTTCATGCTTCTCTCCCGTTCGGCCATTTTTGCCTCGCAATTCCATCAGCTTTTGAAACACCTCATCTGACCCCTCCCGGATATTCAGGTCGGCCGACCCGTCAAAGCCGGTATGTCTCGGATTGATCTGGACGATCACCGCATCCCGCCGCCGGCGGTCCCAGTATACGTTCCCAAAATTGCCGTGCGTCCCAATGATCAGAAGCAGATCCGCTTCCGTTATCCATTTTCTCGCCTTTTCCACGTCCGCGTCCCACAGTCCGATATGGCTGTAGAGAGGCCAGGGCAGTATCGACCCGCCGCAGGCCGGGCACCGGGGCAGTTCCTCCCCCTCCCATATCTCATAACCGTCATAGTGCCGGCCGCAGCCCTCGCAGCAGTTGACCTGGAGGCTGCCCTGTATCTCCGCCACATTTTTCGACCCGGCGATGGTGTGCATGCAGTCCACGTTTGTGGTGATGATGCCGGTGAGCTTGCCCTCCGCCTCCAGATCTCGCAGGGCATAGTGGGCAAAGCTGGGATGATAGGAAAACATAGTCTCCAGATAGGTGGGCAGAAAAGAGCTTGCGTCGGAGCCCCGGCGGCCGCCCACCCCCCGGCGGGAGAAGATCATCTGCCCGTATGTGACGCCGCCCCCTGCCACGGATATACCTGCGCCGGTGATGGCTACCACGGCGTGACTCTGGTCGATGTAGTCGGACAGCTGCCGTATTTTGTCCATGCTCTGACTCCCTTTCAGAATACCCATAGAAATACCCCCTTATCCGTTCAGGACCGCATCGAATACCTCGGCGGCCTCTGCCCGGATGTTCAAATCAGCAATGCCGTCGAAGCCGGTCGGTGAGGGATTGACCTGCACCAGCCTGGTCCCGCGTCCCATCCGGCTCAGGTATTCCTCGCTGCGGAAGCCGGTGGTGCCGATAACAATCACCAGCTCTGCCTCAGCAATCATATCTACGGCCTTTTGCATGCTTTCCCTGGCGACCCGCTCCCGCCCCGGGAAGTCCGTGCAGAAGCTTGTCGGCATCAGCGGCGCGCCGCATTTTTCGCACCGGGGCATATGGCCCTGATTCCATACCTGATAATCATAGGAGCGCTCGCCGCAGTCAATGCAGACGTTGTCGCGAAAGCTCCCCTGAAATTCCACCACATTTTCAGACCCGGCGATGGTGTGCAGGCAGTCCAGATTCTGGGTGACGATGCCGTATAGCTTCCCCTGCCGTTCCAGCTCTGCAAGCTGTATGTGGACTGCGCTGGGTCCCTTCACGAAGGTGGCGTCCAGAAAGGCGTCCTTCATGACTGTATAGAATTTTTCCGGATTTTTCCGAACATAGGCGGCGGAAAAAATTCGCCCGGCATTCAGCCTGCCGACGCTCTCCTTCAGCCGGCGCATCCCATAGCGATAGGAGATCCCTGCCCCGGTGACGGCCACGGTTTTCTCGCTTTGGTCGATGTATTCCTTTAGCCTAGCATATTCGCTTTTCATGCCTTACTTCCTTCGAGCCATCCTTTGACCTTTTCTTCATCCCACTTATTCAAACGAAGCCCTGCATGAACGGTCGCGCCCTCGCAGGCCTTCGCCAGCTGCTCCACCGCCTGCTCCGGCCCGCTGGTGCCGCTGGTACAGAAGGGATATATCTCCTTTCCGGACAGCTCATACTGAGACAGGAAGGACATCACCAGCTGCGGGCACTTGCTGTACCAAATCGGGAACCCGAGGAGGATACGGTCGTAGGACTCCATATCCGCCACCTTTTCCGTTACCTGCGGAAGCTCGTTTCCGGCAAATTCCTTTCTGGCAATGCCAAGGGCCTTGAAGTAACCGCCGTAATCCTTTTCGCCTGTGATCTCAAACACATCTCCGTCCGTCAGCTTTTGCAGCTTATAGGCTGCTTTTCTTGTCGTTCCGCCTCTTGAATAATAAGCGATTAATGTCTTCATAATGAAATTTTCCTCCATAATTTTATAGTGAATAGCGTCCATCGGAGAAAGGTTATCTTCTTCGGTAGGCGCTGTCGGGTGGATTATATCAGATATAGTTGACGCTGAGCGAGACGGACAGCTCCCGCGGCTGAGCCTCTCCGCTCAGGCTGTAGCCGATGGCGGCGGCGGAAACAGGCCGGAAGCCCTCCGGTATCCCCATTTTCGCGCACAGCTCAGGATTCTTTGCCAGTGCCTGAACAGCGCCCCAGAGATAAATGTTATCCACCCCTGCGTCCGTCGCGGCGATCAGCATGTTCTCGATAACGCAGGCAGCGTTTGCATATTCCACGCTGGGCGCCATCTGCTTTGGTGCGGCAGAGACAAAGATGGCGGCGGGCGCGCCATAGAAGAAGTCCCGTGCCTCAATATTCATGGCGGCGGCAGTGGACCGGTTGATCTCATCCAGTATGTCTCTGCTGCGGCAAACCGTAAGATGAAGGGAATCCCGCTGATTCCCACCGATAGGAGCCTGACAGCCCGCCTTCACGACCATGTCTATGACCTCATCCGGCACAGCCCTGTTCGGGTCAAAGTCCCTCGTTGACTTCCTTTTTGCGATGGCCTCCAGTGTTTGCATAGAGAGCGCCTCCTTAATGTAATTTGAACGATTGCATTATAGAGTATCGTAATTGTAATGTCAAGTATTACAATTGATTTTTTTAAAGAAATTTGTTATACTTCTGTTAACGCTTATATATTGAGAAAAGAAGGCGGTCGTATGCGCGTCAGCAAAAAATTTCCAACAGCAGTCCACTCTCTGCTCTATGTTGCCGTCCTGTCCCCGAAACGCCGGGTGACAAGCGCCCTCGTAGCGGAGAGCACCGGCTCCAATGCTGTCACAATCAGAAATATATTTCTCGATCTGTCCAAAAACGGCCTGCTGACCGCCTCCGCCGGGAAAAAAGGCGGCGTTCGTCTCGCCAAAGAACCAAAGGACATCACATTGTGGGATGTCTACCAGGCTGTAGAGACCAATGATGTAGAGGAGATCTTCAAGCTCCACGAAACGGACAGCTCCCGCCCTGTTGGTAAGAACATCTATCAGCTCCTGTATCCCCATATGCTGGCCGCCGTCACCGCCATGCGGGACAGCATGGAGCAGGTAACATTACAGACCCTGCTGGATGAGCTGAAGAGCCTGCTGTGGGAATTTCATGACGGAGATCATACGGAAGGACTTCCCGCACCACCAACGGATATGCTGTGAATAACACTACAACAACTCACCCGCCGGGTCCCCTTACTTTGCCTTCTTCTCTTTCCACACCCGGAAGGTCTTCGCATAGGGGCAGTCCTCCGGCAGGCTTGGCTCAAACAGCGCGGTGAACAGATTTACCTTTCCGCAGCGATCGTAGATACGGAAACGCTCCTCATAGATCGTACACAAATGGGTCTCCGTATCCAGATATTCGCAAGGGCTGCTGTAATGGATGATCACCCTGCCGTCCGGATACACGGAACGGGAGTAGCAGCACTTCCCGCAGCAATTACACAGAGAATCCCAGTCCTTCCGCCATTTGAGCCAGGCCCTAAAAATACGAAGCACCATCCTGTATCCCTCCGGGAGCGCCTAGCGTTCCCACTCAGCCCTTTTTCCAGAAGGAGGGGTATTTCTCATAATACTTGGCGTCCGCAAAGGCGAACACGCCCTTTTCCTGCTTGTATACCCACTTTTTCAGCGGTGTTTCTGTCAGGACAATGCAAATCAGCATCATGATGACAAACAGGATGATGGCCCAGAGCCAATCCTGTCCCGTGATATTTTCCAGATGCGCCGCAACATAGACCCCGGCGGGCAGGAACATCATCCAGGAGGTAGCGAAGCCGGGATGATAGATGGTTTTCTTTCCGTCCTTCCTCAGCCAGAAATAGGTGAGCGTCCCGCCGCCGGTGTGAGCCAGCACCTCAATGAAGCACAGCAGCATCATGCACAGGGCGGTGGCGTTGGACAACCCTGTGAAAATACTAAGCACCAGGTATACCAGCGGAATCCACTGCAAGCCTACGTTGGTAATCATGTCTGTCAGACGGCTCATGGGAAACCGGTCAAGCTGCTGCTTTTCCGCATCCTTCGGCCCCAGCAGGACGTTATAGAAAATGTGAAGGCCGCCGGGGAATTTCCACTCCTCCAATACATGAAAGGGCATGATCATTGCCACGAATACCGCCGCCTGCGCGCCCAGGGGCATTTTGTCCCAGAAGACGGCGGCCAGCACGCCGGTGACGACCCCCGTCACGCAAATAAAAATGATCCAGTTGATGTCACACCATTTGTCCAGCTTTTTGACCATTGTTAATTGTCCTCCTTTACAGTCTTTGCAGCCTTTGCCGCTTTCCGTTCTTCCCAAAGCGCCGCAACGTGTTCCTTATTGTAGCCGTACAGCTCCCGCTCCTCGAAGGGGTAGGGGGAGTTTTTGTCCTTCATCACCAGAATGGGGACGATAAAGGTAA
>JAJQBY010000015.1 GCA_021203045.1 Oscillospiraceae bacterium
TGAGAATATCTAATTCTATCATCTTCTCGACTGCTTTATGATATGCTCCGGCTGCCTTGTCTTGAGCGATTTGATATTTCTCAACCATGCCCAAAATCGTTTCCGCTTCACTTTTCCCATCAGCAAGGGACTGCCATATAAAGTGCGCAGAATCATTGAGTTTTATATATCTTTTGATTTGTTTATACTCCTTGCCAACCGGTACTGCAACATATTGGTTTCCAACACATCGTAATACATAGTTCTTATTTACAGTCATACTATTTTTACCTCATTTCGCAGTATTTAATGCAAATATCACGGAAGTGCAGTTTGCTCTGTTAAATGTCTAAATAAATCATTTAAAAAATCCCCTATGGCCAAAAGCCATATGACCATAGGGGATCCAACAACGTAAGCAACAGAATAGAGCTACTCAAAAGTCCATATTTATCTATCAAGAGCTCAGACTAATTTATGAGTCCACTCCATAGAAGTCCTAACATCAATCGTCGTCGTACATTAAATTACCGCCTGTGCCTGTTGAAGCACCACCAGAAGGATCACTTATACTGGTTTCAATATCACTCTCATCAAAAATAACAACCTCAAAATTAGGTTCTTCATATAATGTACCCATAACAACTGTCGCCTCACTTTCATCAGTTATTGATTTTGCCAATGCTTTTACTGCATCAGAATAAAGATATATGCTCTTTCCCAAAAATTGTTCTATCGAATCACTGGAATTAGCAAGAAACCTTGCCGTGTATAATCCAGTTGTCGTCCAGCTACAAGTGTTCCCATTTGAATCCTTAAAAGTAATCACAATCTCTTTCATAAGATCCTCGGCAGACAGCCCTGAGAATACTATTTTTGTTGACGAAATCACATAATTATCAGCAACTTCGCCGTCAAACCTAATTACCAAATCCTCTCCCACAGTATAATCCTCAAGCGATTCAGTCCATTCAAAGGTTACTGTGAAATCAGATAAAGACCCCAAGACTATATCTTCCAAAGATATTCCATTATAGGAAACATCACTATAGCTTACTCTTAACGGAGCATAAGATTTTAGATAAGAATAAGTGATGTTGCTAAATGCTGTCCCATTAGAATCCTCATAATCATCCGTATATGCATACCCCGAATTAGCTAAATCACTGCTGCTAACAGACGAATCTAAGTACTGTTGCACCGCTGCACCATAGTTAAGCATTGCAATCAAAACTCTCGCATTTAAGTCATCCAGATTATCCGCATACTCATCCCCCAGTAAATCAACAGCAAACTGACGGACACTTGTATAGCGAACCACCTCGTAACCATTGCTCAACTGGATTTTAACAGTCAGCAAGGTGTTCATATACGCAGGAGAAATTCTTTGCGTCACAGTATAGCAGGATACAGCCGTCCCATCAACTGTACAGGTTCCAACGGAACCCAAGTCTGTATGCGTAGTCTCATCTGTAACCACACCTGTAACCATGTTTATATCTGTTGCATCTGCCTTTACATAGATTTCCATCTCTACAATGCCGCTTGCCAAATCCATACCACAACCGACAAATTCATTATTGGTTACATAATAAGTATATTCATCTGTCGTTGACGTTGCATAAGAATACCCATCAGCCAGTTGTACATTTGGCTCAGCGTTATAGTATCCTCCGGTGATGATCATTGTATCTTCACTGGTTCCATAAACCGCTTCACCATAGGTCGAGATGTTTGCACCTTCAGTTTCATTAATTTCATTAATAGCCTCTAGCCCCCATGTTGTGTAGAACTTGCCACCGGAAATATATACATTAATATAATCCTCATACTTGGTATACAAGTCGTCACTATCATATGTATTCTCCTGCACATTGTTTTCAAATACACCATAAAAGCCCTCAAAGCTGCCGCCCGAAATATTCACAGTGATGGGCAGCTTCGTTGTATGCTGAGAAACAGCAAGTGCTGCTCCTAATACAGTTGTCCCACTTCCGTTTGCCAAATATGCAAGTGGCGTAAAGGTTGACTCAATGCTGCCATCTTTTACTGTCAATTCACCGGCTCTGATCTCAATACCTGCTGTATAGCCGGATATTGTGCCGCCAGAAATATTGATTGTTCCGTCCTGCGGGTGATAAATAGCTGTACCAGCAGAGCTGATTTTTCCATCAGAGATATTGATTACAGTACCAGCATTGCTATAACCAGAACCCGATGTATTATATGTTCCGTTACCTGCGATTGCAAAAACGCCAGAACTTATAGTGCCGCCCTCAACATTCAAAACAGCACCTTTACCCCATACAGAAACGCCGCTGTCGCTATAGCCATATGTGGAATTATATACAGTTTCAATTACTGCATCATCAGAAACAGTAACCGTTGCGTTGTAGGATTCCTTCTCACTGGTTTCGCCAGCAGCTACATTGCCCTGAATATATACACCGCTGTCATAAGCCGTGATTGTGCCACCTGAAATATCAGCTGTAGCATCATAGGTAGTTTTAGAACCGATCACAAACACGCCAACTAACGCCATGCTCGACAAGTCATCGGTGCTGTCACTTGTATTACCGATGATGCCGCCCGTGACTGTTAATGTAGTGTCAGCATTATATGCATTCGATGTAACCGCATATTCTCCGAGGACAGTGCCGTCGTTTATAGTAAGGTTCCCGCCCTGATGCTGAATACCTCTGCCTTCTCCTGCACTTCCGATGGTACCACCGTTAATTGTTGTCTCACCGGTAAACTGAACCATTCCGTAAGTTCCGCCTGTAATTGTCCCTGCTTCAACAGTCAATGTACCGCTGTTCATGGAAATACCTCTGGAAGTTCCCTCAACAGCTCCGCTGCCGGAAATAGTGACATTTGCATCAGATCCTGAAATGTACAGACCGTAATAACCTTTTAGCGTACCGGAATTGAGCGCCAAAGTACCATTTGTAAGGATACTGTATCCGACATAAGTGGTTCCATCTACCGTATAGGTAGCGCCGTCAATGTATCCTTCGCCTACAGAATCCGTCACCGTCAGGTTTGAGCCGGATCCAATACCAATCAGATATCCTGTGGTACTGGAACCTCTGGTAATCGCGTGGCCTGCCAGGTCAAGCGTTACAGCTGCTATGCCGGAAAATATAGCGCTGGTGTCTAACGCCACATCGTCTGTAAGCTGAATGGTAATGGCGGATTCGGATGCATTTGCAGTGCTGACAGCTTCTGCAAAGCTGTCTGCATCTGATACAGAAATCACGCTGCTGTCTGCATCATCAGTTTCAGTGTCATCACTTGCCGCTGCCACGCCATTATCCGCAGAATTACCTTGACCTGATTCAGCTGCCGGGTCTGTTTCAACAATCTCAACACAGCCCTCATCCTCAGCAATCAGATTGCCCGCCGCGTTG
>JAJQBY010000057.1:0-1577 GCA_021203045.1 Oscillospiraceae bacterium
TCGAGCGCCGTCCTCGGAATCTTGTAGGCAATACCTGTCCAGTTGGCGAGAGAGCATTTTATTCTTCCTGTCGCTTCGCCATCCATCAAAAACAGCTTTATTGTTTTGCTACGCGCCATAGCAGCTCCTCCGTTTTTTAATCCGCTCGCCCTATTTATCAAAGAGAGATCGTATCATCACGCTTTCCCCCGACCCCCAAAGCCACATCCTCCACCAGCACGCGCATGGTGCCACCGCAGGCCATCCCCTCCAGGGCGGATACGTCCTCATCCATGGACACCTCCACCACCCGGGACCCGCCGGTCCCGATGATGCGCCGGGCGGCGGTCATGACCTCCGCTTCACCGCAGCCGCCCCCTACCGTGCCATAGCCCCGGCCCAGCCGGTCAACGGCCATCATGGCTCCGGCCTTCACCGGGGTAGACCCCTGGGTAGACAGCACCAGGCACATGGCCCTGGGTCCCTCTCCCGCCGCCAGAAAGCGAAGCATGGAAAGGTCCGTGTTCTCCTGCGGCATAAGATCGACCTCCGCCTCCTCCCCCGGCCTTTGGCGGCGGCACTGCACCAGCTCCCCGCAGATGGAGACGGCGATCTCCGCCGGGGTCAGCGCCCCGATACGCAGGCCGATGGGGGCATGTATCCGGGATAGAGCCTGCACGTCAAAGCCCTCCGAGCCCAGCAGATCCAGCAGGGCCGCCACCCGGCGGCTGGAGCCGATCATGCCGAGATAATAGGGCATGGTACCGGAAAGTATCTTCCGCAGGCAGTCCCCGTCCCAGCGATGGCCCCTGGTGATAACGCATACATAGTCGTTCTCCCGGAGCTTCAGCCCCTCGATGGCGTCCACAAAGCTGTCGCATATCACCCTGTCCGCCTCCGGGAAGCGGCTGGGCTGGGCATAGGCGGGCCGGTCGTCCACCACCGTGACGGAATAATCCAGCAGCGCCCCCATGGTGCACAGTACCTTCGCGATATGGCCGCCCCCCAGCAGAATCAGCCGTTCCTCCGGGCAGAATCGCCGACGATATACCTTTCCCTCCGCCTCCCGGACCAGCACGGCAGGCACACCCCGCTCCACCTGCTCCAGGATAGCTCGAAATTCGCTCACTTCCATGGCCAGATCACCCCATAAATGCTTTATAAGGCGTATCTGCCCGCCCATAGGCGGACAGATACCTGTTCTTGTCGATCAAAACCGTTTATTTTCAGAGAAGGGCTTTAGCCTGCCGACACCAGGTTCCCGGCGATATAGCCTATGCCGCCGTCGTATTCCACCTGATACCAGTTGGTGCTGGTATAGCCGGTGATGGTCAGGGTATCCCCTACGGCGGCCACGCCCAGGACCTCATAGCTGGTGCCCGGGCCGGAGCGGACGTTGGCCTCGCTGACGATGGTCAGGGTACCGCTCTGGGACGAGAGCTCCGCATCCGTGCTGTCCGTGGAGATATATACGTTATAAACATAGGCTGTCTGGCCGCTGTAGCTCGCCTCGGTCCATTCCCCGGTGGTGCCGGTGCGGGTCAGGGCCGTGCCGGCAGGCACGGAGGTCACGATATCATAATTCGTGCCCGGGCCGG
>JAJQBY010000057.1:1677-17373 GCA_021203045.1 Oscillospiraceae bacterium
GTGCCCGGGCCGGAGCGCAGGTTCACATCGCTGATAACATATACGGTAGCGGCGTCCGTCGCGGTGACGGTATAGTCCTCCTCGGCCGCGGTATCATCATCGTCCTCCTCCGGGGCCTCGGTGGTGACGAGGGAGTTGTTCACATAGCACACCTGTCCCTCATAGGTCACCTCGCTCCAGTTGCCGGTGATGGCCGAGCGGGCCAGCTCCGTTCCGCTGGAAACGGAGGCCACCACCTCATAGTCGGTGCCGGGGCCGGTGCGCAGATTCACGCCAGAGCCGGTGGTGTAGACCACATCGCTGACCGCCGTGTATTCATCCTCCTCGTCGGTCATGGTCTCATCCCCGTCCTCCACGGAGGAGGGCACGTCCTCAGCCTCGGCAGCGGTATCATCCTCCGTCTCCGGGGCCGTGCTGGCCTCCACCACATAAACGCCTTCATAGGTCTGGGATTCCTGCTGGATTTCATCCTCTCCGGTCTTATGCAGCTTGATCACCAGCACCACAGCCACCACGATGATGACCGCGATCAGCGCCAGCACCGCCACAGCCCGCCAGGGGCTGCCGCCGTCCTTCTGCTGCTCTCTGCTCCGGCTGGATTCATAGCTCTCCCTGGTACGGGTCTGCCGGCTCCTGCTGGTCTGTCCGCCGGACTGCTCTCTGCGTCTGGCGCTCAGGTCCTCTATTTCCGTCTCCTGCTGATCGTGCTCCCGCTCCGGGCGGATGGGCCGGGGCAGATCGTTCTCCGACATATCCATCCTGGCCTGGCACTTCCGGCAGTATTTCACCTCTACAGGCATCATAGCGCCGCAGTTGGGACATTTCCGCTTATTGCTGCTGTTGTTCATGCTTTGGCTCTCCTTTATATCTTTATTAGAGTCGTCTTATGCTTTCGGTTGTATGGACTTTATTTGTTCTCTCCCGCGATGTGGACCACGCCGTCCTCCACCCGCAGATATCCCTGGCAGTACAGGGCCAGCGCCTTGGGCAGCAGCTTCCACTCCGCCTCCTCCATGATGCGGCGCTGCAGAGTCTTGGGAGTGTCTCCCTCCCAGACCTCCACTGCCTGCTGCATGATGATGGGGCCGGCGGTCTCCGCCGTGACGAAATAGGCCGTAGCCCCGGACAGCTTCACCCCGGCTCTCAGCGCCTGCTCATATGGCTCCATGGACGCCCCGTTGCACTGGGAAAAGGCAGGCAGCAGACTGGGGAACACATTGATGATGTGATTTTCATACCGCTTCAGCACCCCCTGGCTCAGAGGATGGATATAGCCCGCCAGAGCCACCAGCTCGATATCCAGGTCCTCCAGCTTCTGGCCGATGGCCGTATTATAGGACGCAGCATTGGGGAACAGGCTCCTGTCCACCACATAGGCGGGGATATTGGCGCTTTTCGCCCGAATCAGGGCATACGCCTCCGGGTCAGAGGATATCACCGCCGTCAGCTCGCAGTTTGGTATCTCCGCGAACAGATGGGCGTCTATGATGGCCTGGAGGTTCGTCCCGCCTCCGGACACCAGAACCGCTGTTTTAACCATGCCGTACCTCCTTTTTCATATACCGCCCCAGCTCCCGGCAGCGCCGGGCTGTCATGGCGCGGCCCTGTCCGCCGTAAAATTCCCGGTCCAGCGCGTCCGCCAGGGGGTCCAGACCGCCGGAGGGGTCCATCCGCCGGATAAAATGGCGCATGGTTTCCCCCTGCTGCCGGGGCGTGTGCTTCCGTTTTCCCAGGCGCTCCAGCCTTATCAGCAGGCCGCCGGGCGTATTTCGCTGCCGCCAGGCCGTCCAGCGGAAGCGCAGCGCCGCCTTCATATCCTGCCACAGCTTTTTCACAGGGCTGCCGCCACGCCGCATCACTGTATGAGACGTTACGGCCGCCGTATTTGTTCCCAGGGAAATTTTTCTTTTCCGCAGAAGCAGCGCCACCGCGACGGCGATCGCCAGCAGCGCAATGACCAGCACCACGCCCACCGCCGTCGTGTTGACGGAAAGCTGTATCGTATCTATGTCCTGCTCCAGTCCCGCCACAGAGGGTATCTCATTTTCGATCTCGATAGTCGCATAGGTCTGATCCCGCTGGAGAATGCTCGCCAGCCACTGGAAAAAACGCTCCACTCCGCCGCCGACGGCAGAGAAAAACGCTCCAATACCCGCCAGCACGCTGCCGGTCAGGCCCCCGCTCCGGGAAAAAAGCATGGTGAACAGCCCTACGATCAGAAATATGCCCACGGCGGCGCCCAGCGCCACCAGGCAGGCCCTTGCCGCATATTCCCCGCCGGAGCCGTCCTCTCCTGTCATGCGAAGGCCCACGGCCGTAGCCGCGTCCAGAAACGCTACCGCCACCGTGAAAGCCACCGCCGCCGAGGAAATATCCAGCGCCTGACGGCACAGCAGCAGCACGAAAAGGGCCATGACCAGCACATCCAGATGGCTGAGATGGGTATGTATCTTCGGCCGGTGCATGGCGTAATACAGGGGCATGCCCACGGCCATACCCGCCCCCACGGCCATGACGAAGCCATAGCCAAAGGTCAGCGGCGTGGAGGACGCCAGAAGAAACACCCCAAAGCTGCCGAAGCCCAGCGCCAGGGTCAGCACCGTCAGCACCGGAACGGACCGGGGCTTTTTCAGCACAACAGCAAACACGGCGGCGCAGATCAGGGCACACAGCAGCAGCCAGCCCAGAGCCACGCCCCAGGTGCTGGGGCAGAGGAAAATAGCGGCCACCATATAGAAAATACACATCTCCGTCAGCACATCGGCGCAGGCGGCCAGAATTCCAGCTGTATCTCTCATGCCCTGGCCTCCTTCCGCCGCAGCTCGTCAAAGGTGTATACCTTTGTCAGATCGATGCCCCGCTCCCGCCTGGCAGCCAGCAGGCGGACGCCCCGCTCGGAGAGCTTTCCCGCCAGGACAGGACAGCCGAGGCTGGCCGCTCCCTCGCCTACGAACCAGACCTGGCCGGTCTGGGCGGCGGCCATGATAATGCCCGTCTCGTCATATCTTTCCTCTGCGCTCTCCGCCTCAAACTCCGCCAGGGCAAAAAGGCAGGCCCCTGCGGAGACAGCCGGATCCTCCGGCCGGAGCAGCAGAGCGGGCCTCTCCCCCGTGGCGGGAAGGGCCAGGCCGCAGTCCACGCCGGACCGCTCCAGGGCCAGTATCAGGGAGGCCGTGACGCTGATGGCCTCCTCCTTATCCGTCAGGGAGGCGGCGTCCAGTATAAATAATACACTAAGGGGCGTGACGGTGTCAAATTGCCGGACCATCAGCTCATCGGTGCGGGCGGCGGTGCGCCAGTCGATGCGCTTCCACGGGTCGCCGGGCTGATAGGCCCGCTCTCCCTTCATGACGGTGGGGTCCTCCGACCAGCCGGCCTTGCCGGTGGTGCCTGTCCACACATGGCGCAGGAAGGGCCACACCTCCACCGGAACGATCTTCGGCCAGACCACCAGCGTCCGCCCCGCAAGGCCGGGGACCTCCCCCGCCGATTGGGTCAGGCCCAGGCCGTCCCCGCTGCGCAGGGTCATGACGCCGGGCCGGTATACGCCCCGCCGGCTGCCGGTCCATACCGTATCCCAGGACAGGGCGCTGTAGCCTCCCACGAATGCGAACCGGCGGGAATACATCACAAGGGGCTTCTGCGCCTCTCCCTTTTCATTGGGGGGCTGGGGCAGCTCCAGAAGCTGAAAGCTCTCATCCGGCTCCAGGCACCGGCGGACGGGCACATCCTGGCACAGCTCCAGCCATATCAGCGGCAGCGCCTTTTTGTTCTCCACCTCATAGTGGAGCGTCACCGACTGCCCGGCGGAGAGCGTCTCCCGGTCCGCCCGGACGGTGACCTCCACGCCCCGGAGGGCATACAGCCCCCACAGGCGGCTGACAAGCCCCACCACGGCCACGGCCATAAGCAGCACTCCCAGGCCGGAAAGCTCCATCCACCAGACCAGTATCGCCCCGACGAAGCCGACGATGATAACGCCCCAGGATACCAGCAGCGCCGATTGAAAGCCGACGTGTCTGTCCTTACGCATCGGTCTTGTCCAGCAGGTCTTCCTTTTCCGGCGGGACAGGCAGGGCGGAGAGTATCTCGCTGAGCACGTCCTGCACCTCCTTGCCCGCCATGGCCGCGTCCGCGCTCAGCACCATCCGGTGGTTCAGGGCCGGGCCCGCCAGCTCCTTCACATCGTCCGGGGTCACATAGTCCCGGCCGGATACGGCGGCCAGCGCCTTCGCCGCCCGGTAAAGGGCGCGGGTGGCGCGGGGGCTGGCCCCCAGGCGCAGGTCAGGGCTGCGCCTGGTTTTTGCGGTCAGGGCCACGATGTAATCCATCACTGCGTCCGATACCTTCACGGAGGCGATCTCGTCCTGCAATGCGCATATCTCCGCCGGACTCGTCACAGCCTGCACCTGGTCATAGGGCATATCGTCGCCCACCAGTCGGAGCATCTGCCCCTCCTCCTCCTCTGTGGGATAGCCCAGGGAGAGGCAGAGCAGGAACCGGTCCATCTGGGCCGCCGGCAGGCGGAAGGTGGATTCCGTTTCCACCGGGTTCTGGGTCGCCAGCACCACGAAGGGGGCCGGGAGCTTTTCCGTCACCCCGTCCAGCGTGACCTGCCGCTCCTCCATGGCCTCCAGCAGGGCGGACTGGGTCCTGGGGATAGCCCGGTTCAGCTCATCCGCCAGCAGCAGGTTCGTCATCACCGGGCCCTCCATCCGTTTGAAGGCGCCGGTCTGCCGGTCGAAGATGTTCATGCCCGTCACATCCGAGGGGAGAAGGTCCGGGGTGAACTGAATGCGCCGGGACTGGCAGCCCAGGGCGGTGGAGAGGCACTTCACCAGGGTGGTCTTTCCCACGCCGGGCAGGTCCTCCAGCAGGATATGGCCTCCGGCCAGGATAGCCGCCGTGATAAGGCGGACCTGGGCAGATTTTCCCACCACGACCTTGGAAACCTCTTTATCTATTTTTTGTTCCAATTCAAAGGCATCTTGCAGCATTATATTCTCCTTTTGCCGATTCATTTTGCCCGCAGAAGGCAGGTATACTTATAATTTATCAATTCCCGGCTCTATTGTAACACGCTTTACTCGTGATTTCAATGTCATATAAAAGCGTTAAAATGACAAATTCGGTGGGAATTTCTGTTGACAAAGCGGCGTTGTTGAGCTAATATACATATGTTAAGAGTTTGTTACGCTAAAACCACACACAGGAGGCAACAAGAGTGAATGAAAACGTAAACGGCGGGGAGACCACCGAGATCAAATCTCCGCCCCAAGACGGCTCTCCTCCCTCCGAAAAGAGAGAGAAAAAGCCAAAACCAAAAAAAGCGCCTCCCGTCATCCCCGAGGGAGACGATTTCAGCGCTTTCCTGCGGGTAGATAAGATCATCCGCAATATTCTGCGGTTTTTCTGCTATCTGTCCGCCATTGCCCTTATCGCAATCATGCTCATATGCGTCATCAACGTCTGCGGCGAAAAGCTTCAGGGCGCCGGCGTGAGCTGGGCCAAGGGCATCCCCAACTCCAACTACCTTGTCCAGTATCTGCACATCCCGCTGGTTTTCCTGGCCGCCGGATATGTAACGCTGGATCAGGGCCACACCCGCATCGACCTTCTCATCCAGAAATTTCCCAAGGTTGAAAGGGTCGCTATGTACGTCGGCCACGTCTTGGGCGCCTTCCTGGGCTTCTTTATCTGCTATCGCGGCGTGACCGTGACGCTGGTAAAGGACTTCACCAAAAATATGCGCATCGCTTCTACGGCCACTTCCCCGAAGGAATGGCCCTTCACCATCTGCCACTGCGTAGGATTTTTCCTGCTGGGCTGCTCCTTTGTGTGGGCGCTGGTGCGCATGATACGCTTCCGGAAGTATCCGGGCGTGAACCCGTCGGTTTATCTTTATCCCGGCAGTAACGCGGCCCCCGGTGAGGAGGCTGACGAGCCGGCAGCAGAGGAAGGAGGTGCGGAATCATGAGCGCAGCAGCCATTGGCGTTGTATTTTTCCTTATCATGATGGTCATGGTGTTCCTGGGAATCCCCGTGTTCATCTCCATGCTGACCGCCTCTCTGTTCGGATTTCTGGCCCTGAGCGGCGGAAATCCGGCCATGATGCTGTCCCAGTTCACCGCCGGCATTTACAACCTGGGCGCGAACTACAACTATGCCGTTCTGCCCCTGTTCTCCCTGGTGGGCGCACTAGTGGGCGAGACAGGCATAGCGGAGGGTCTGTTTAAATGCCTGGAATCCTGGTTGAAGCGGGTCAAGGGCGGTATGCTGTATACCGTCATCTTCGCCAACGCCGCTTTCGGCGCCTGCTCCGGCAGTTCCATCGCCGGCAACATCGTTTTCGGCAAGCTGTCCCTGCCTGAGCTTCGTCATCGCGGCTACGATGAAAGACTGTCCCTGGGCTGCATCGCGGCCTCCGGCGCGCTGTCCACCCTGATCCCGCCCTCCATGGGTATTCTGATGTTCTGCATCATCGCCCCCAGCCCCATCGAGGTGGCGGGCGAGAGCGTGGCCATCTCCGTGGGCACCGCCCTGACCGGCGGCATTGTCCCCGGTCTGCTGACCGCCGTCGCCCTGTGCATCACCGTGCGCATTGTTGGCGCTATCCGCAAGGACGCTCTGCCCCCCAAGAGCGATGAAGCTATCTCCTGGCATGACCGTATTCATGGCCTTGCCTACCTGATCCCCGTTCTTTTGCTGTTCGGTCTGATCATCGGCGGCACTATGCTGGGCTGGTTCACCGCCACGGTGGCCGGCGCTGTGGGCGCTGCGGTTGTGCTGATCTACGCGCTGATCCGGCGTTTGCCCCTCAAGCGCATCTGGAACTGCATTGTGGATTCAGCCGTCATGGAAGCAGGCATCTTCCCCATCATCATCGGCGGGCAGCTTTTCTCCCGCTTCGTATCCAACTCCGGCCTGGCCGCTGCACTCTCCAACGGTATTGCCAGCCTGAACGCCCCTGCATTCATCATCTTCATTCTGGTGATGCTGCTCTATGTGGTCTGCGGCTGCGTTATGGACATGATGAGCATTATCATCATCACCGTGCCGGTGGTATTCCCCATTCTCTGCGGCTTGGGCTACAGCCCCTATGCCATCATCATTGCCCTGTGCTTCATGATGGAAATCGCGGGCCTGACCCCTCCCATCGGCATGAACGTTTTCGCCACATCCAACGCCCTGCGGGTGAGTCCGTCGAAGGTATTCGCCGGCGTGTGGCCATTCTTTATATGCGAGGTCTGTATGGTACTGCTAATTGCCTTCTGCCCCGCTCTTGTCACCTGGCTACCCAACCTGATACGATAACAGGCCGGGACAGGCCATGGGGCATAATTTTCGGATAATTGGGAACCATCCCATTATCAAATATAATTCTATCTTTCTGGAGGAACAACCATGAAGAAACTGATTGCACTGCTTCTTGCCCTGGTTATGGTCTTTGCCATGGCCGCATGCAGCAGCAGCTCCGACTCGTCCACCACCGACGAGGAGGAGACCACCACCGAGACCGAGACCACCGAGGCTGAGGCTGAAACCGAGGCTGAGGCTGAGGCCGAAGCTGAGACCGCCGAGAGCGGCTACACCGGCGAGGCCGTGACCATCACCTTCAACAGCTCCTATGCGGAGACCGAGACCGCCGGCATCCTGGCCGGTTACTTCAAGGACTATCTGGAGGAGCTGACCGATGGGGCTATCACCGTGAATATCAGCTACGGCGGCACTCTGTTCACCGTTGACGACGAGCTGGATGCCTGCGGCGACGGCGCTATCGACATGATGATCTTCGGCCACTCCAAGCACACCAGCGAGCTGCCTGTGCTGAACGCCATCCCCGACTTCGCTCCTGAGTCCATACAGAACGCTGTTGACTACTTTGACTATGTGTTCGCCGATGAGGCTGCCGGCGCTGCTATCACCGCCGAGGCCGAGGAGTACGGCATCACCTATCTGTCCATTAACGCGGGCGGCGCCAACTACTTCCTGGCAAACTTCGAGTTCGAGAACCTGACCGATCTGGTGGCCAAGTCCACCGCCTTTGGCAACATGGCTCCTGTCAAGTTTGAGGCCATCGGCTTCACTGTCGTGGGCGTGTATCCTTGGGACTGCTACTCCGCCTTTGACACCGGCCTGATGGACGCCAGCCAGATGGACGGCGTTGGTATGTACGACATGTCTCTGTATGAGGTTGCCCAGTATTGGATGTTCGACGGCACCTTCGCCGCCGGCAACTTCATGACCGTCAACACCGAGTGGTGGGAGAGCCTGTCCGCCGAGGCGCAGGCTGCCATCCAGGAAGCCTGCGATGCTACCAAAGCTTATTCCATCGAGTACAACCAGTCCTCCTATGAGGAGTTGGAAGGAAATCTGGAAGCCAACGGCGTCACTCTGGTCAACATGACCGATGAGGAGTTCGATCAGTGGTGGAGCGCTATCTTCGAGTCCGCCGCCGACGACGCGCTGACCGCCGCCGAGGAGAACGGCAACACCGAGGACGTTCAGGCTGTCCTGCAGGCTGCCGCCGACTTCACCGGCTACGACATCACGTTCTAAGCTTGGCCCTAAGCGAAAGCAAATCTCTTAACAAAAAATGCCGCCCAACGGGTCCTCCGTTGGGCGGTTTTTTATTGAAGCAGAAAGGCGCTAGCTTCCCTCCCCCAGCTCCTCCAGCAGAGCAGCCCGGAGGGGGTTGGCGTTCGTCCGCCGCCAGATAAGCCCCTGGGTGACGGGCGGAACGCCGGTGATCTCAATCATCTGAATGCCGGGCTGGCCGCTGAGTATATTGCCGCCGTTGACGCAGGCGGCGGCCAGGCCTGTGGCCACATACAGGGGGATAGATGATATGGCGCTGACCGTGCGGACGTTTCCCAGCGTGACCGCCGGCAGAAAGCCCCGGACAAAATCGGGATAGGTGGACCGGTCCGCCACCACCAGGGGCAGATCGCCCAGGACCCGGGCGACCTCCTCCGCCCGGATGGAGCGCTCCGTCACCTGTACATAGTCCCGGCCGACGGCCAGATAGGTGCTGGTGGTGGACAGTGGGAGAATCTGAAACTCCCCCTCCGGCATGCCGGGATAGACCGTGGTCTGGCAGATATCATAATGCCCCTGGGACAGGTGATCGATCATCTCCAGATAACCGCAGCGGAGAATATCCACCGCGGCGTTCGGCTTTTTCAGCACCAGGCTGTGGATGGCGTCCGACAGCTTCGGGTCCAGATTCTGGTCCTCCAGCAGGCCGATGCGGAGCTTTCCCTTCACGCCGGAGGCCAGGTCCCGCGCCTCCTCTACCATAGACTGATAATCCTCATAAAGCCGCTCCGCCCGGGCATAAAAGGCCCGGCCCACATCCGTCAGATTCAGGACGTTATTGTCCCGCCGGAACAGCCTGACCCCAAGCTCCTCCTCCAGCAGCGCCACCTGACGGCTCAGCGTGGGCTGGGTGGTATACAGCTCCTCCGCCGCGGCGGTGAAGCTGAGCGTCCGCGCCGCCGCCAGAAAATATTGCAGCTGTGTTGTGGTCATGATCTGCCCCCCTTGCGCGATCTCGTCATTTTTATACCTATCTTATCATTTCCCGTTCCCGGACGCAAGCATTCCCCTCAAATTTTGCATGAGTGCCCTCGATTTATTTTCTGTTCATTTATCGTGAATTGTTCTACAATAAGGATGTCAAAATTTCTGCATTTTTTCAGGAGGTCAAATACGATGTCAATAAAATATTCCCATCTGCTCTCCCCGGTCAAGGTGGGTGGGCTGACATTCAAAAACCGGCTCATCTCCGGCAACGCGCTGCCCCACTTCTTGCAGGGGTCTGAGGATTTCCCGGCGGAGCCGGTCATCAACCATGTGGTAAACGTGGCCCGGAACGGCGCAGCCGTCGTCACCTTCGCGGATTACACCAACATGGCCCAGCGGGAAAGCCCCAACGAGGACGGCAAGCGCTTCCCCATGTTCCATCTGGACAGCGACCCCAGCGTGGAAAACTATATCTGCCAGATGGCCGACCAGGTGCACTATTATAACTCTTACATTTCCCTGGCCCTGATGCCCTTCTACTACACCCCCGACCCCAGCTATGACGTAAACGACGAGCCGGCGGTGGACACCTCCAACTTCTTTATGGCAAAGTTCGGCGAGCATAAGTATGACAACTACGGCATGGCCGCCATGGTGCGCCACGGCGCGCCGGCCAAGCAGCTGAGCGCGGAGCAGATTCATGAGATCATCGAGACCCAGGCCCAGCGCGCCAAGAAATATAAGGATTTGGGCTTCGATATGGTGACCCTCCACTTCGCCTATCGGGCCACCCTGTTCGCCCAGTTCCTCTCCCCCAAGACCAACCGCCGGACGGACGAATACGGCGGCTGCCTGGAGAATCGGGCCCGGTTCCTCCTGGAGCTGTGCGCCCGCATCAAGGAGCTGTGCGGCAAGGACTTCCCCATCGAGGTCCAGCTCACCGGCAGCGAGCCGGACGGCACCACCATAGAGGACACCATCGCCCTGGCGAAGCTGGCGGAGGGACTGGTGGATATCTTCCAGTTCCGGGCCTCCACTGCCAATCTGAACCATCCCACGGGCTATAACTCCAAGGCGCACATCTATCCCGCCCTGGCGGACTGCGCCGCTGTGAAGGCCAGCGGGACAAGCATTCTTTGCGCCCCCATCGGCGGCTTCCAGAACCTGGACGATATGGAGGCCATTCTGGCGGAGGGCAAGGCCGACCTGATCGCCGGCGCCCGTATGTTTATATCCGACTTCGATTTTTATGACAAGCTGAAATCCGGCCGGGGTAAGGACGTAACCCCCTGCATCCGCTGCAATAAGTGCCATGTGCCCAGCCTCAAGGGCAACTGGCTGAGCTACTGCTCCGTAAACCCGGAAATGGGCATCAAGCATCGCCTCGAGAAGCTGACGAAGCCCGCCTCCGGCAAGCGCAGGGTTGCCGTTGTGGGCGGCGGCCCCGCCGGTATGCGCGCCGCGCTGATGGCCGAGGAGCGGGGCTACGATGTGACCCTGTTCGAGCAGTCCGACCGGCTGGGCGGGCAGCTGAACCTGATGGACGCCCCCACCTTCAAGTGGCCGCTGGTGAATTACCGCGAGTGGCTGAAGGAGGAGCTTGCCGATTCCAGCGTAGAAGTAAGGCTGAACACCAAGGCGGACAAGGCCGCCCTGGAGGCCGGCGGCTATGACGCGGTCATCCTGGCCCTAGGCGCGGAGCCCAAGACCCCGCCCATCCCCGGCGCGGAGACCGCCTGGAACATCTTCACCGTGTTCGGCAACGAATCCAAGCTGGGCAAGCGCTGCGTGGTCATCGGCGGCTCCGAATCCGGCACAGAGGCCGGCCTGTATCTGGCCGAAAACGGCCACCAGGTCACGATTCTGACCCGTGCGGACACCCTGGCGGAGGACGCCACTCCCATCCACTACCGGGAGACCATCGACGAGTATTATCAGACCATGGACAACATCTCCTATGTGACCGGCGCGACCACGGAGGAGATCGGAGACGGCTATGTGACCTACCGCACGGCGGACGGAGCGGCGCACCGCCTGGAGTGCGACAGCGTAGTGGCCCTGGGCGGCATGGCCTCCCGCCGGGACGAGGCCATGACCATGTTCGGCGTGACGGCAGACACCTTCATGATCGGCGACTGCCAGCGGGTCGGCAACATCCACACCTGCAACCGGGGCGCCTACTCAGTGGTGCATAATCTGTAAAAAAACGAAAATCCAGAGGGCACGGCGCCTGGCCGTGTCCTCTGGTGTTTGTATGGATTCAGCGCTCCTCCTTATATTCCCGGGGAGAGGTTCCATAATACGTCCGAAATGCCTTATAGAAATTGCTGCTGTTGCTGTAGCCCAGCAGCCCGGCGATCTCACTGACAGTGAGATCGGTCCCCTTCAGCAGGGCGACAGCCCGTTCCATGCGCTGTTCCAGAAGAATTTCAGAAAAGGTCTTTCCGATTTCCTTAGGCAGCAGCATGGAAATATAGTTCGGATGATAGGAGAAATGCCTTGCGACCTCCTGCAAGGTCACGGTGTCAATGTGTTCGCCAATATAGCTGACAATTTTCTCTGAGAGCGTCTGTGTTTCTCCCTTGGGATTAGATTTTTTATACTGTCGTGCTACCTGCATCATAAGTGCCAGCGTCAGGGACTTCAGAATTTCCTGGGTGTTCTCCTGGGGCGAAGCGTATTCCACAACCATCAGTTCCAAAAGCTGGCGGACAGAAAACTCATCGTCAAATTTCAGCAGGATATATTCATCTGAATACTCGTTAATCTGTGGATTCAGGAAAAACTGAAACAACTTGGCATCCGCAGAGAGGATGTGAAAATAGGTTTTAAAAAATGCTTCTGTCTGGATCAGGACGCCGATGATAATGGTTTCGTCCTCGCTTTTATCGTTGATTGCATATCCGGCATAGGGCTGACCGATATAGCATTCTCCCTCATGAACGGTAATCCGGTTATCAAACAGACAACTCAGAGCGCTGTAATCACCCTGATAAGCGAAGTTGAAAAAGAAGAAATCCTGCCGGTGGAACAGCTCCAATATTTCTGTCCCCTTGTAAACGCAGATCATAACGTCCTCCGTCGGCAGTCCGGGCCAGAGCTGCGTTTTTTCTCTCGGGCTGCCCAGCGGCACGTCGAGATACCGCCATTCGATGGCATCGAAATCCCTGCTCAGTTTTTCTATGGCGTTTGCTAAAATTCGGTCTGCCATGGTGACCCTCCTTATTTTTCTTTGTTCAGCATACCACAAGATGTGAGAAAATGCCACTCTTGTTATTAAGATTTGGCGCTGTTTTATCGCCTCTGGAGATGTATACTGTTTAAAATAATAACAGAGGAAAAGCCATGGGAGAGACACAAATGATACGCGACCTGACAAAAGGAAATGTGGCCGGGCTTCTGGTTTGCTTTTCCCTCCCTTTCGTGCTGGCAAACCTCCTGCAAACACTGTATGGCATTGTGGATATGGTCGTGGTAGGACAATTTGTCGGCTCTGTCGGACTTTCCGCAGTGGGGATAGGGAGCGATCTGCTTTCCATCCTGACCCTGCTCTGTGCGGGCTTTGCCACGGCAGGACAGATCATGATCTCCCAGTATGTGGGGAAGAATGACCGCGCCAGCATTTCGCATACCATCGGCACGATGTTTACCCTGCTGCTTCTGGCCGCGCTGGCAGTGACCGGGGTATGCTGCGCATTGGCCGCGCCGCTGCTGCGTCTGGTCAACACGCCCGAGGAAGCCTGGGAGCAGGCCATGTCCTATACCGTCACCTGCTATCTGGGCCTGTTCTTCATCTTCGGCTACAACATCGTTGGTGCAATCCTCCGGGGGATGGGAGACGGCAAGCGGCCGCTGCTCTTTGTGGCGGTAGCCGCGTTTGTGAACATTGTGCTCGATCTGCTGTTTGTAGGCGTATTCCGAATGGCGGCCTTCGGCTCGGCACTGGCAACAGTATTGTCTCAGGCAGTCTCTTTTATCATTTCCATTATTTATCTGTACCGTCGGCGGGAGAGCTTCGGCTTTGACTTTCGTCTGCACAGCTTTGCCGTACATAAAGCCCAGGCGTCCGCGCTCTGCAAAATGGGTTTCCCAATGGCGCTGCAATACGGCGCGATCTCCGTTACCATGATGTTCGTCAACAGTATCATCAACGGCTTTGGGCTGACCATCTCCGCCGTCAACAGTGTAGGAAATAAACTCTACGCAGCCTCTGCACAGTGGTTGTTCAGTCCAACGGGACAGCCTCCACTACCATGTGCGGACAGAACCTTGCAGCGCACAAGTATGACCAGGTCTCCAAAATCGTCCATATCAGCCTGCTTATCAATGTGACATATGTGGCGGTGCTGTGTGCAATTTTGCTGCTGCTTCCCACGCAGGTATTCCGGCTGTTTACTTCTGATGAAGCTGTCCTGAGCTGGGCGGCCACCTTCATGCCTGTGATGGTGGTGAATTTCACCTGCTCCGCCCTGATGGGGCCATATAACGCCCTCATCAACGGGCTGGGCTATGCTTCTCTTAGCATGGTAATCAGCCTGCTGGACGGTGTAGTGGCCCGTATTTTCCTGAGTCTGACCCTTGGCGCTGCCTATGGCGTGATGGGCTACTGGTACGGGACCGGACTGGCCGGCGTCGTCACGGTCGTCCTGGCCGCCGGTTATTACTATTCCGGCCGCTGGCGTACACGGAAGCTGCTGGTGGATGAATAAGCTGGGAGGTATCCAATGAAATACGTGATTTGTTCCGAAAACGATCTTGCGGATATGGTCCAGGGATATGGATTTCTCCCCCTGCTGAGAAACCGGATTCCGGGCTTTTCCGTGGAGGAGCATACCCCGCCTGAATACTGGTTTGCGGAGAATGCGGACGGTCCCTGGGAGTGGAAGGGTCCGGTAATCCAAAGGACCGGCTGCGCCTATGGAAAGTTCTTCTCCGGGAGGGCGGGCTTTATCAGCCGGGAATGGTATTGCGACTTTGCAAACTACCGCAGAGACGGATATGATCTCGACGCGAGATATGACGACGGTCTGATGCGTTTGCAGGACAAAAGGGTCTATGATGTCCTTGCAGGAACCTCGTCCCTTCTTTCAAGGGAATGGAGGAGGCAGGCCGGCATCAAAAACCGCGGCGAGTTTGACGCGATCGTCAGCCGTCTCCAAATGCAGGGGTATGTGATCACCACCGGTTTTGAATACGCGATAGATAAAAACGGAAATGCCTACGGCTGGGGCCTTTCCAGATATTCGACCCCGGAGGTCTTCTTCGGAGCTGATTTTATCGACCATGTATACGATCGCGCGCCGGAAGCATCCGGAGAACGTGTTGTATCCCGTCTCTGTCAGATTTGTCCGAACGCGACAATGGAGCAGATCACAAGAATATTACGCTTTTAAGCCAAGAATATCTGACAAAAAGGAGGACTGTACTGTGACGGAGCTGGAGAAGCTGGATGCCGGGCTGGAGTATGATTTTTGGGATGAGGGCGTCAACAGCAGAAAGCTGCGCGCCATAGAGGTGTGCGGGCGCCTGGAGACGATACCGCAGACAGATGAAACCGCCCGCGCCGCTGTCATCAAGGAATTATTTGCCCACGCAGGGGAAAATCCGGCTCTGCTGCCGGGCTTCAACTGCGACTATGGTCTGCATATTTCCGTGGGCGAGAACTTTCTTGCCAACTATAACGTGACGATTCTGGACATTGCGCCCGTGACGATCGGGGACTATGTGATGATCGGCCCCAACACGCTGATCTCCACGGTTAACCATCCGATGAATCCGTCGGGGCGGAGAAAGCACCTCGGAATCGCTAAGCCTGTGACGATCGGAAATGATGTGTGGATCGGCGGAAATGTGACCATCCTGCCCGGCGTCAACATCGGAAATAATGTGGTGGTGGCAGCGGGCGATGTTGTCACAAGGGATTTCCCGGACAACTGTGTGGTAGGAGGCGTACCGGCTGGAGTCATCCGCGAGATAGAGAACGATACCGGCGAGTAAGGCCGTCTGTAATAAGAACATGATCTTCCTTCTGCCCTTTGGACTGAACATAGGCGCAGGGATTTTCCCCGACAAGCAAAAACCGTCAAGCCGCCGGAAGGCGGAATGGCGGTTTTGGGGTGGTGAATATACAATGTAAGTGCAACAGTCAAAAAGACGAAAAAGAATGACTCA
>JAJQBY010000082.1 GCA_021203045.1 Oscillospiraceae bacterium
ATATAAATATATTTAACCATATTGGAGGACCGATTGCAATACCTTTATGAAAAAATATGGTCTTTCCGACGCCTTTGTCCGGAAAGTTTCCTTGCCAAAGAGGAATGCGTGTGCTACAATTAACAATACCAAGAGCCGCCGGCAAGCGGCGGCCCCGACATTGAAAGGAGAATCTATGAAAACCTGCAAAAAACTTTTGGCCGTGCTGATGGCTGTGCTGATGCTGACGGCATTGGCCGCACCGGCCCTGGCCTCCTCGGAGGAGGCTGTGGTCATCACGGCAGTCACCCTGCGGGAGGAGGACGCAAACTATGTGGACTCCGCCTTGTACAGCCAGTATGAGACCGTGGAGTTTTCCGACGGCTCCAGCCAGACCATCGACGTGGACAGCCAGACCTTCGTGCTGGTGATCGACGGTACGGTGGTTGACCTGGCCGACCCGGACAACTGGACGGCGGACGCTGAGCTCTACGTCATCGACAAGGGAAACTATGACACCGTGGAAATGTCCATGAACACCGCTAACTGGGGCAACTTCTACTTCACTGGTGTGGTAGATTTTGAGGACGGCGTATACCAGGCCGATCGCTCCATCACAGCGGCTGTGTCCGACGATGCAGAGATCACCGACGAGGGCATCACCGGCGGTGAGATCAACATTGACGCCAGCTATATCTCCGGCATTTACGTCTATAACGAGGATGGTTCCCACCATATTATTCAGGATGTGACCATCAACTCCGCCGGTATGGGCGGCAACGACTTTGGCACCAACGGCGGCTGGGGCACGGTCATCTCTGTTGCCGGTAGCGCAGAGGTAGACATCCAAGGTGTAACTGTCGTCACGGAAGGCCCTCTCCATGACGGTATCTGGGCCGGCGGCAGCTCTGTGGTGAACGTGTACGACACCGTGGTGCTGGCCACTGAGGCGGCGGATGAATACGGCTTCACGGCCTATTCCTATGACAAGTTCATCATCGTGGACGAGCCTCTGACCGATGAGGAGATCGAAGCCTACGGCATCTCCGGTGAGTACTATACCGAGGATTACGAGAGTATGTCCGGCTCCGGCACCCGTTATTATTACTATAACGAAAACTACACCAGTAACTTCAGTGCCCCCATGCTCCAGTGCGTGCCTCTGGCCCTTGGCCTTTATGGCAGCATGCGCGCCTGCATCTGCTATGGGCAGGCCACGCTGAGCTTCTATGACAGCCTGGCCGTCAGCGACGCCTGGGCGGTGCTCTCCACTGACTCCGGCAGCGGCACCCTGAACGGCACGGACACCATCGGTATCATTGGCGAGGTGACGGACGAGGAGAACGCCGATGTCACTGCCACCGTAAACGGCGAGACCTATTACATCAACGTCTATGACACCACCGAGGGCAGCGGCTATATCACCTACTGCGACGGCTTCGACGACAACTTCTATGGCTGCCAGTTCTACGCCCCCGACTATCTGGCCATCCTGACCGGCGGCACCTTTGATTTCACCAGCTCTGACACCCAGCGGGGCTACGGCTGGTCCGACCGCACCGGCTTCATGAGCCACGGCTCCGCCTATACCATGGTCGTCAGCCATTCTGACTTCGACATCGCAGATTACCTGTTCACCGTAAAGTCCACCGGCGCAGTGGATATCACCGTGGAGGACATCACCGTCAACTGGACGAAGGACAACGCCTGGGGCGGCGTGCTGTTCCAGTTCATGGACAACGATGACGTGGGCACTGACGCCAACGACCTGGAGATGGATATCCTTGACCTGACCTATGAGGAATATCTGGCAAACGTGGCCTCCGACAGCGATTCTTCCAGCGACGAAGCCTCCGGCGAGTCCTCCAGCACCGGCACGGTCAAGACCGTCACCATCAAGGATTCCGACCTGACCGGCGATATCTATAACTCCACCGGTAGCAGCAACAATACCACCACCCTGGCCACCTATGACGGAACCACCAGCTATCTGTCCACCTGGACCACCTCCACCGTGGCAATCACCCTGGACAACAGCACCATCACCGGCGTGATCTCCACCAGCTATGCCCAGCACTGCGACGCGGACGGCAACGCCATCGGCGGGCAGTTCTTCTTCAACAAGGACGGCCAGCCCATCGACGGCACCGAGGAGAACACCTATGATTATCTGACATCCGGCCGGGTGCTGAACACCGTGGCCTATAACGGCATCGGAAAAATCGAGGTCACCCTTGAAAACGGCGCCGTCTGGAACGTCACCGGCACCTGCATCATCAACAGCCTGACCATCGGCGAGGGCTGCACTGTGAACGGCACCGTCACCGAAAATGAGGACGGCACCCTGACCGTGGAGCCTCTGGCTACCGAGGAAGCGGGCGCCGCCTCCTCCGGCGACGGCCTGGGCGACAATCCTCCCGACGGTCTCGGCGGCGGCTCTCTGGGCGAGCCTCCCATGAAGTAAAGCCTCACCCATTCTATAAGTAAACATGAACGCAGGACAGCGCCGGATCAAAACCCTGGCGCTGTCCCTTTCCGGCAATTTCCGGCGACATATTCCGTTTTTTTAATCAATGAGAAAGCGAAAAGGCCATACAATGAAATTCAACTGGATAAACCTATGGAGTGGGCTGACAGTGGCTTTTATGCTCGTTCCGAACATCATCCTTGCAGCAAAAATGCCCCAAGAGAAAAACAAATGCGGGCATGCCCTCATAAACGCAGCGGAGCAGTTGGGGCGATACGCCTGCATAATCCTGATGATCCTACCTGTGGCAGTGGGGGAGTTCGGCTTCCGGAGCGTACTTGAAATGCTCATATATTTTGGAAGCACCGGTTTGCTGCTCATCATCTACCTGATCGTATGGCCCTTCTATTTCCAGGCACCCACTCGAAAGAAGGCGACGGCGCTTGCTGTGCTGCCCACCATGGTCTTCCTTATAAGCGGCCTGCTTCTGAGACACTGGCTGCTGGCCACCGCGTCCATCATCTTTGGGGCCAGTCACAATTATATCTCCGCCCGGAATAACAGCTAAGACATATGATAATATCCACAACAAAAAAGAGACATCCTCCTAATGGAAGATGTCTCTTTTGATGTTGGCGGCGACCTATTTTCCCGGTCCGTCTCCAGACAAGTATCGTCGGCACAGTCGGGCTTAACTGCCGTGTTCGGAATGGGAACGGGTGGACCCCCGCTGTAATAGCCACCAACTGATTCAAGGATGTACCCTGAAAACTGAACAAAGGGGGAGAAAGGCAAGTCTGCAAGGATGATGGT
>JAJQBY010000115.1:0-4249 GCA_021203045.1 Oscillospiraceae bacterium
ATTATTTTCTTTGAAATCCATGGGGTCTTGTACCCCGCGTCCACCTTCCGCAGCATGTGGTCTTGCAGTACCAGTGCATCTATGTCTATCATCACGACTTCCCGCCGTACATCCTTTTTCCAGTTCTCCATGTATTACACCCCTTTATGTAGGTATCCGGGATATTGGCATTCACGGCGTACATCCTTTTTCCAGTTCTCCATGTATTACACCCCCGTCCTTCTATTTTACCACTTCTCTCACTAAGGGGGTATGCTTTCTTTGACAGACTGAGCGGCGGCTCACGATGAGCCGCCGCTGATGGTATATTCAGGTCTCAGGCGTTCTGCTTTGATTCGAGATAGGACACGATGCCTGCCGCGCCTACCTTGCCGGCACCCATGGCCTTGATGACCGTGGCCGCACCGGTGACAGCGTCGCCGCCGGCGAACACGCCTGCGCGAGTGGTCGCGCCGGTGTCGTCATCCGCCACAATGCCGCCCTTCTTGGTAGCCTCCAGGCCGGGGGTGGTGGACAGGATCAGGGGGTTCGGGCTGGTACCGATAGCGATGATGACAGAATCCACGTCGATGACGTACTCGCTGCCCGGCACCTCCACAGGACGGCGGCGGCCGGAGGCATCCGCCTCGCCCAGCTCCATCTTGATGACCTTGATGCCGGTCACATGACCGTCCTCATCACCGATAATCTCCACAGGATTATTCAGGAGGTTGAAGATGACCTCCTCCTCCATGGCGTGATGGACCTCCTCCTTACGGGCAGGAAGCTCGTCCATGGAACGACGGTAGATGACATACACCTCGTCCGCACCCAGGCGCTTGGCGGTGCGGGCCGCATCCATGGCCACGTTGCCGCCGCCCACGATGGCAACGCGCTTGCCGATGCGGATGGGGGTGTCATACTCAGGCAGATAGGCCTTCATCAGGTTGGAACGGGTCAGGATCTCGTTGGCGGAGAACACGCCCAGCAGGTTCTCTCCCGGGATGTGGAGGAACTGGGGCAGGCCGGCGCCGGAGCCGATGAACACAGCCTCGTAGCCCTCCTCGAACAACTCGTCGATGCTCTCTGCACGGCCGATGACCGCATCAGTGATGATCTTCACGCCGAAATGCTCAAGCTTCGCGATCTCACGGGCCACGATAGCCTTGGGCAGACGGAACTCGGGGATGCCGTACACCAGCACGCCGCCGGGCTTATGGAAGGCCTCAAAGATGGTGACCTCATATCCCTTGCGGGCCAGGTCGCCGGCGCAGGTCAGGCTGGCAGGGCCGGAGCCGACAATCGCCACCCGATGGCCGTTGGACGCAGGGACCTCCGGCGCGCCTTCGGGATGGCCATGCTCCATGTGGTAATCCGCCACGAACCGCTCCAGACGGCCGATGCCCACGCTCTCGCCCTTGATGCCGCGGACGCACTGGCCCTCGCACTGGGTCTCCTGGGGGCAGACACGGCCGCACACGGCGGGCAGTGTGTTGGTGGAGGTGATGATCTCATAGGCTCCATCGAAGTCGCCTTCAGCGACCTTAGCAATAAATTCCGGGATGCGGACAGACACGGGGCAGCCCTCCATGCACTTGGGCCGCTTGCAGTTCAGGCAGCGCTTGGCCTCATCGATGGCCATTTCCTCCGTGTAGCCCAGGGCCACCTCATCAAAGTTCTTGTTCCGAACCAGAGGCTCCTGCTCGGGCATCGGGTTCTTATCCATACGCATATTAGCCATGCTCTCTCACACCTCCCGTAATGCGGCAGATATGATCCATCGCCGCTTTTTCTTCCTCAGCATAATAAACGGACCGCTTCAGAATGCCGTCCCAGTCGACCAGATGACCGTCGAATTCCGGGCCATCCACGCAGGCAAACTTGGTCTCCCCGCCCACAGTCAGGCGGCAGGCGCCGCACATACCGGTGCCGTCCAGCATGATGGGGTTCATGGAAACGATGGTCTTGATGCCATATTCCTTGGTAGCGTCGCACACCCGCTGCATCATACGGGTGGGGCCGACGGCCATGACCTCGTCATAGACGTTGCCCGCGTCCAGCAGCTCCTTCATCTTGGTGACGTTGAAGCCCGCCTCACCGTAAGAGCCGTCGTCTGTGGTTATGTAGAGGTTGGTGACACCGGCGCGCATCTCATCCTCCAGGATGACAATATCCTTGGAGCGGAAGCCGGCTACCATGTCCACCTCGATACCCAGGTCATGCATGCCCTTGGCCACGGGATAGGCAATGGCGTTGCCTACGCCGCCGCCAACAACGCACACCCGCTTCAGTCCCTCCATATTGGTGGGACGGCCCAGAGGGCCGACGAAGTCGGCGATGGAATCGCCGGCCTCCAGCAGGTTCAGCATCCGGGTGGTCTGACCGACAGGCTGCACCATGATGGTGACTGTGCCCTTTTCAGTGTCCGCTGCCGCGATGGTGACAGGCACGCGCTCGCCATATTCATCCAAACGGAAAATGATGAACTGGCCGGGTCGCGCCTTCCGTGCGACGAGCGGGGCCTCGATAACGAACTCCACGACAGTCTTCGCTTCATTCAGAGGCCGTTTGCTGACGATTTTGAACATATCTATCCCCCTAGAATTAAATGTTACTCTCGGTTTACTATTATACCACATCCTTTCCATTTGTGAAGCGATGTTTTTCATTTAACGCAACTTTCCTATTATACAAGGGTTTCGCCGCTCTTTTCCGCTTTCCAGCCGGGAAAATTTATGCTATACTTTAATCGTGTCAATATTAAAATCCGACCGGAGGTATTCTATGAACCTTCTGTTCACCTTAAACCGGGGTTATCTGCCGGTGTTCCTGCCCTGTCTACGATCTGTGATGACCCGGGGCGGCGCTGACAGCTATGATATATATGTGCTGCATTCCGATCTGGAGGATGGGGACAAGCTCTCCATATGCCGTACCGCAGGCGATAAGGGCGCCTGTCATTTTATCCTTGTAGACCCTGCCATATTTGCCGATTTCCCGGAAACAAAGCGCTATCCCATGCAGATATATTATCGTCTGGCGGCCCCCTCCCTGCTGCCGGAAGACCTGGACCGCATTCTATATCTGGACGGGGATACCATTATTATTAACCCCCTGCTGGAGCTGTATAATACGGACTTCGAGGGCAGCTATCTCATGGCCTGCACCCATATCCGCAGACTGCTGGGAATGTTCAACCAGGTGCGGCTGAGTCTGGAGGAGGACGTGCCCTACATAAACACCGGGGTCATGATGATGAATCTTCCCGCCCTGCGGGAGCATCTGCATCTGGAGGATATCCAGGCCTATGCCCTGGAAAACCGGCACATTCTGATGCTACCGGACCAGGATATCGTCACAGCCCTGTACGGCCAGCACATCAAGCTGATGGACAGCCTGCGCTATAATCTGAGCGACCGGTTGCTGAATCACTATAACGCCGACCCGACCCATATGCCAAAGCTGGATCTGGACTGGGTACGAGCCAACACCTCCATCATTCATTACTATGGCCGGAACAAGCCCTGGGGAGACCAGCCATACCTCGGGATACTGGACGTATTCTATTATGAGGCCACCGGCACGGAACCATCGGACACGGAACCATCGGAGGGCCGCCGGAAGCAGAAAGCCCGTTCCAAGACGAAAAAACGAACTTCCGATGAAATTGATTGACATTTTCTCCAAAAAGTCATAGACACGAGCACTGCGTTCGTGCTATACTGACTAAATAAACAGGTATACACTGTAAACCATAAAAGCGGATGAGAAAGGCAGATGCGATCTTATGAAGTTCTATCCCCTTACAGGCATACAGGACAACACGGACCCAAAGGAGCTGGCCAGCGAATACGAGGCGGCGCGGGAGATCGGGAAGCTCCGCCTGGGTGAGCTGCGGCTCTATTTCAAGCAGGCAAGAAAGATATATTACATTCCCTATAACGCTGTGCGCCGCTGCTTCCGCCGGGTGCAACTGGTGCAGGCAAAGCTCTGCTGCGGCAAGGGCAATCTTGAGATAGAGAACCTGGTCATATGCGGCGAGGAGGGAGAGCTGGCCCAGGTGCAGCTTCCGGGCACAAAGGCCGCCAAGGTCCTGATGACGGAACTGGAACGGCTCATACCGGAGGCGGAATTCGGCAAGCCTGCGGAGGCCCCTGGCGGGAATGACGGCGAAGCCGCTAAAAAATCATAAATTTTCTTAAAAAAATTGAAACTTAGGGCTTGTTTTTTTGGACAATTAAGCATTAAAATAAGGAAAAGATTCATAATT
>JAJQBY010000115.1:4259-17129 GCA_021203045.1 Oscillospiraceae bacterium
TGCCTATGCGGTCCCCTTCCGGCGTGATTTGTTCTTTTATATATTCAAGCCTAAACCAGGAGAAATACCCATGACCCCCACAGAAGCCTTAGATATCCTATTAAAATCCTATCGCAGCTATTACGACATCACGCTGCATGAGGAGCCGGACACTCTTTTTGCGGCGGAGGCTGTGTTCCACTCCCATGACGAGCAGTTTTTTCTGATAAAAAAAGCCGTCGTATCCGAGGCGGAATCCAACGAGCAGGTCTTCATCGCCGTAGAGGACGCATTGGACGAGTCCCTTCTCCGGCAGCTGGATGAGGCTGCATGGAATACCGGCCTGGAGCGGGTAAAGCCCCACCAGAGCCACCGGAACACCGACGTAACACTGATCATTCTGGCGGATACCATCACCGCGGAGGCCAAGGCCGCCGTGAAAAAGCTCCGCCACTACAAAAGCTACCATTTCGGCCTTCAGGGCTGGAGCAATTACCGTTTGGTTGCCCTAGAGACTTCTACTGGCACTCTCTCCTATAATCGGCTGGGCGGGAACCTGAAGAAGCTCTTTCGCAATATAATATCACTACAGAAGTAGGAGAGTTGTCATGAGTGCTATACTAATCATTGTAGCAGCAATCGTTCTGCTGGTTCTGGGCTATATCTTCTATGGCTCATGGCTGGCAAAGCAGTGGGGCATCGACCCCTCCCGCAAGACCCCCGCGGTTGAAGTGGATGACGGCGTGGACTATGTCGTCGCCAAGCCGGCCGTGCTGATGGGTCACCACTATTCCTCCATCGCCGGCGCTGGCCCCATCAACGGCCCGGTGCAGGCCTCCGTTTTCGGCTGGCTGCCCGTGTTCCTGTGGTGCGTTATCGGCGGCATCTTCTTCGGCGGCCTGCAGGACTTCGGCTCCATGTTCGCCTCCGTCCGCCATGGCGGCAAGTCCCTCGGCGAGGTCATTGCTGACACCATGGGTTCCAAAGCTAAGAAGCTGTTCCTGATCTTCGCCCTGCTGGTGCTGATTCTGGTCATCGCCTCCTTCGTGAACGTCGTGGCCGGCACCTTTGCATCCGAGAACACCGGCTTCACCACCGATCCCACCGGCAACGAGACAACCGCTATGGTGTCCGTTATCTTCATCATCCTGGCCATTGTCTACGGCATCTTCACCAACCGCATTGGCGTCAAGACCGCTCCCGCTACCGTCGTGGGTGTCATTCTGATTGCTCTGACCCTGGTGTTCGCTCTGAACTTCGGCCTGGCTCTGAGCCGCACCACCTGGATTATCCTGATCGGCGCTTACATTGTGGTCGCCTCCCTGGTGCCTGTGTGGATTCTGCTTCAGCCCCGCGATTATCTGTCCAGCTATCTGCTGTACGCCATGATGATCGTGGCCCTGTTCGGCATTATCTTTTCCGCCTTCGCCGGGACAGCTAACTTCCAGCTCCCCGCCTTCACCGGCTGGAGCACCAGCGTCGGAACCCTGTTCCCTGCTCTGTTCATCACTGTGGCCTGCGGCGCCTGCTCCGGCTTCCACAGCCTGATCGCCACCGGCACCACCTCCAAGCAGCTGGACAATGAGAGCCACCTGAAGCCCATCGGCTATGGCTCCATGCTGATCGAGTCCGCCCTGGCCATCATCGCCCTGATCGCCGTCGGCATGGTGTTCGATAAGTACACCGCCGGTGAGTTCGGCTCCCCTGCCGTGGCCTTCTCCTCCGGTATCGCTACCATGTTCGGCGCGGAGACCACCTCCGTCTACGGCGTTGTTTATGCCCTGCTGACCCTGGCCGTGTCCGTGTTTGCACTGACCAGCCTGGACACCGGCACCCGTCTGAGCCGGTTCATGTTCTCCGAGCTGTTCCTGAAGGAGGGCGAAGCCACCTGGAAGGATGCCAAGGGCATCCGCAAGTTCCTGGCCTTCCCCCTGACCGGCACCCTGATCATGGTCGTCATCGGCTGCGTCCTGGGCGGCCTGAGCCTGAGCGCTATCTGGGGTCTGTTCGGCGCCGCGAACCAGCTGCTGGCCGGCATCGCTCTGATGGCCGTGGCCGCGTGGCTGGGCAACATCGGCAAGAACAACAAGATGTTCTTCATCCCCATGATCTTCATGCTGATCGCCACTCTGACCAGCCTGATCATCACCATCATCAAGAAGATCAAGCTGGTCGCTGCCGCTTCTGCCGCTTGGGGCGACTGGTTCCAGCTGATCCTGGCCGCCGCCATGGTGGTCCTGGCTATCATCCTGGTCATCCAGGGCATCCAGACCTTCTCCGCTCAGATCAAGAACAAGAAGGAGCAGAAGGCCGAGGCCTGAGGCTGAAGGGACAAATCCCTAAACAAACTCCAACATGCAAAAGCTCCTGCCCCGTCCAATGGACGGCGGCAGGAGCTTTTCTTCGCTTAATCGGCTTATATCAGGGTAATTTCCCCGCAGCAGCGACTACGGCCTCAAAGCCCATAACGTGGCTGGCCTTCACAAGGACGGCGTCGCCCTTGTGAAGCAGCCCTGGCAGAGCTTTCAGCAGGGACTCGGTATCAGGGTACCAGGAGGTCCCCTCCCCGGCTCCGGCGGCTATATCCTTCGCCAGAGGCCCGCAGGCGATGACCTGCACACCCTTCTGGGCAGCGTAGGCCCCCACCTGGCGGTGAAGGGCAGGGCTGTTCTCTCCCAGCTCCCGCATATCCCCCAGGATAGCCACCTGCCGCCCCGGCAGAGCAGTCAGGCTGTCTATGGCACTCTGAACGCTGGTGGGATTGGCGTTATAGCAGTCGTCCACAATGGTGATGTATCCTGTGTCTATCATCCGGCCCCGGCTGCCCACGGTCTCATAAGCGGCGACGCCGGCGGCGATCTCCTCCCCCGTCAGTCCCAGCTCCAGGCCTACCGCCGCACCCATTAGGGCGGCATAAATCATGTGCTGGCCGAAAGCGGGGATACGCACCGGGATGTCCTGTCCCTTTCCATGGATGACACAGCGCATGGCCGTAACACCCTCCGGCGCGATATCCGTGGCCCGGACATCGCAGCTTTCGTCCAGACCGAATAGCAACGTCCGGCGGCCAAAATCATGGGCTCGCAGCAGCGGGTCGCCCCCGTTGGCGATGACCAGGCCATTTTCCGGCATACCGTCTATCATCTCGCTCTTGGCCCGCAGCACACCCGGACGGTCTCCCAAAAATTCCAGGTGCGCGTCTCCTATGGCGGTGAAAACGCCGATTTGGGGATGGACCATATCTGTCAGGCGGGTCATCTCCCCGAAAGTCTGGATACCCATTTCCACAACAGCGGCCTGATGCTCCTCCCGGAGACGGAAGATAGTTAGGGGGACGCCCAGCTCGTTGTTGAAATTTTTCTCCGTTTTCAGCGTGTTGAACCTGGCGGACAGGACAGCGGCAATCATTTCCTTGGCCGTGGTCTTTCCTACCGAGCCAGTGACGCCGATGACCGGAAAATCAAACTGGCTGCGATAAAAGGCGGCAATCTCCCGCAGTGCGTCCTGCACGTCCGGCACCTGTATCTGCGGCACGGCCACCTCCACGAAGCGGCTGCACAAAACGCAGGCTGCTCCTTCTCTGGCCGCCTGCGGGATGAAGTCGTGCCCATCCACACGTGTCCCCGGCAGGGCCGCGAACAGGCAGCCCGGCTCCAGCTTCCGGCTGTCGGTGGTAATGGCGGTTATCTCCCCCTCCGGCAGGGGAAATGCTGATGTGCCGCCGGTTATCTCCTTAATGACGGAAGGCGTAAGATGTCTCATTGGATAGCCCTTTCTGTATGTAAATCAATTATTGATATTTTTTCTGGGATATCTCTATCAGTCGCTGGCATAGCTGGCCGAAATCCATCCCCATGGCGACGCCCATCTGAGGTATCAGACTGGTGGGTGTCATCCCCGGCAGGGTGTTGGCCTCCAGGCAATAGCACACCCCCGCCTTATCCATGATAAGGTCCACCCGGCCGTAGACCTCCAGCCCCAGCGCAGCGTATACCTGTTCTCCCAGGGTCTGGACCCGTTCAGTCTCTGCCGTCGTCAGCGGCGCGGGGCACAGCTCCTCCGTCATACCGGGGAGGTATTTGTTCTTGTAGTCGTAAAATCCGCTCTTGGGGATTATCTCGATGACCGGCATGGCCCTGCCGTCCAGTATACCCACAGTCAGCTCCCGGCCGGAGACGAATTCCTCCGCCAGAACGCTGTCCTCATACCGGAACACCAGCTCCAGCGCCGCTTCATATTCCTCCGGGGAGCGGACAATAGTGGTCCCCACGCTGCTGCCGCCGGAGCAGGGCTTCACCACGCAGGGAAAGCCGGGGTTATCATGGGGCGTCTGCCCCTTTCGCACTGTGATGCCCGGGGGCACAGGGATGCCCGCCTGCCGCAGAAGCTCCTTCGTAAGGCTCTTGTTCATGGCCAGAGCGCTGCCCAGATAGCCGCTACCGGTGTAGCGGATGCCGTATATATCCAGCAGGGCCTGGATTTTGCCGTTTTCCCCTTCCTCCCCATGGAGGGCCAGGAGCACCATATCTGCCGCCTGGCATATCTCCAGCACATGGGGGCCGATAAGCCCTTGTCCTGGGCGCATTGCCCGGACAGCGGCAAGCTCCGGGGCCTTTTCCGCCACAAATATCTGCTGACCGCCCTTCTCTGTGAACAGTGCTTCCACACCATTCCACTCTGTTACGCCCAAGAACAGATCCACCAACGCCACAGAATAGCCCCGCTCCCGCAGGGCCAGGGCGATCCCCGTCCCGCTGGAAATGGACACATCCCGCTCGTGGGACAATCCTCCGCATAATACCGCGATCTTCATGCCTGCATCACCTCGCTTGAAACTTATTGTACCACACCCATTCAATTCCCGCAATTCCCTTCAAGCGTATTGTCATTTTCCCGTAAATATGCTACAATACTTTGGTATTAATAGGAAGGAATCAAATCATGCCCTACATCGTCATAGACCTGGAATGGAACCAGGCCATGAGTTCAAAATCCTCTGTTTTCAATCATCTTCCCATCCATCTGCGGGGGGAGATTATCCAGATCGGCGCAGTGAAACTGAAGGAGGGCTTCACCCCGGGAGAGGAATTCCAGTGTGACGTCTGTCCCGTCTGGTTCCGCAAAATGCACTATAAAGTCAAAAAGCTTACCGGCTTCGACGACGAACGCCTGTCCCGCGGTCTCCCCTTCCCGGACGCCATTCATCAATTTCTGGACTGGTGCGGACCGGACTGCACCTTCATGACCTGGGGCTATGATGACAGCGGCATCATGGAGCAGAACCTAATCATCCATGACCTGGACATCGACTGGATGGGTACCTGGGTCAATCTCCAGCTCCTGTATAACAAGGCCACCGATGGCGACCGGAACCAGAAATCCCTGGAAGCCGCCATGGAGCATTTCGGTATCCAGCAGACCCGTATCGCCCATGACGCGCTGGGGGACGCATACAACACCGCCCTGGTCTGCTCCCACCTGGACCTGGATGAGGGCGTAGCCCATTACGATGACCTGCGCAGCCAGCTCTCCAGCCATCCCGGAGGCAAAAAGGGCTCCAGCTCCGCGCCCGATCCGGTGACCCATGTCACCTCTCCCCTGTACTCCAGCCGTGAGGCTCTTTGGGAGGGGGAGGACAACGCCCGCATCAGCTGCCCCTCCTGCGGGGAATACCTTACCCGCAGCCGCTGGGTCAGTCAGGGCGACCACCGCTATATGGCGCTGGCCGAATGCGCCGAGCACGGCTTCTACCTGGCCCGAATCCGCGTCCGTCACGACGTGGACAACAACACCTGGCAGGCGAACCGCCTTCTGTATCAGGCTGATGACGCCATGGTGGAGAGCTTCAGGCACCACCAGGCTCACCCCAAAAAACGCCGCCGCCGGAAAAAGAAAAGCTGATCTACCTCTCCATACCATGAGCATAAAAACCGGAGCCTCTGCAAAAAGGACAGAGGCTCCGGTTTATTGGCTTTGCTTTTCCGCGTTTTACAGAGCGGCCTTGGCCTTCTCCACCAGAGCGGTGAAAGCGGCGGGGTCGTTGATAGCGGTCTCGGAGAGCATTTTCCGGTTCATCTCGATACCGGCCTGCTTCAGACCATACATGAAGCGGGAATAGTTGATGCCGTTGAGCTTGCAGGCAGCGCTGATACGGGTAATCCACAGCTTGCGGAAATCACGCTTGCGCTGCTTGCGGCCGATGTAGGCATAACGCAGGCTCTTCATAACGGCCTGATTGGCCATCTTATAGTGACGGGACTTGCTGCCCCAATAGCCCTTGGCCATGCCAAGGATCTTATTTCTTCTCTTGCGCGTCATCATCGCGCCTTTAACACGTGCCATCTTTTGTTGCCCTCCTTATTTATACGGGATCATGCGCTTGACAGTCGCGGCATTGGTGCTGTCTGCATAAGCGCCCTTGCGCAGGCCGCGCTTACGCTTAGT
This sequence comes from Oscillospiraceae bacterium, assembly GCA_021203045.1. Taxonomy (GTDB): domain Bacteria; phylum Bacillota; class Clostridia; order Oscillospirales; family Oscillospiraceae; genus CAJOIG01. The sequence goes on from JAJQBY010000115.1 coordinate 10,683, forward strand.
GGTCTTGCCGTGGCCGTTGAGCAGATGGCTCTTATAGGCGTGGGCCCGCTTGACCTTGCCGTTCTTGGTCAGGGAAAAGCGTTTCTTGGATGCGCTGTGAGTTTTAAGTTTCGGCATCGTTGTCGTTCTCCTTTGATTTTTCTTGCTTGGACGCCGGCTTTTTTGCTGGCGTCTGGGCCTTGGGGGACAGGAATTCCGTCATGAGACGGCCTTCCAGCTTTGCGCCCTTGTCCACCTTGGCGATATCCGCGCACTCCCTGGCAAACCGCTCCAAAAGCTGTCTGCCCAGGTCGGTATGCGCCATCTCGCGGCCGCGGAACCGCACCGTTACCTTCAGGCGGTTTCCCTCAGCCAGGAATCTCTGGCCACTGCGAAGCTTCGTCATAAAGTCGTTCTCGCCGATAGACGGGGACATCCGTATCTCCTTGACCTCGATGACGTGTTGATTTTTCTTGGCCTCTTTTTCGCGCTTGGCCTGCTCAAAGCGGTATTTGCCATAGTCCATGATCTTGCACACCGGGGGCCTTGCCACCGGTGAAATCATGACCAGGTCAAGATCCCGCTCCTGGGCGATCTCCAGAGCCTCCCTGGAGGACATAATGCCAAGCTGCTCTCCATCCTCGCCGATAAGACGAACCTGCGGCTCTCGGATATTCTCGTTCAACGGATGAGTCGTGTTCGCTATTGCCAGAGCACCTCCCTGTTTGTTTTTGCGCACGAAAAACGCGGATACAGACTGTATCCGCGCAAAACACACTTCAAGACCCCACAAGGGGTCAAGGAAACGGTCTGCTGCCGCAGCGCGCTTTTCAGCGGCCGGGCGAGGACGGATACCACCCTGTCCTGCTTTCATGCGTGAATTATTTTAACAGACTATCCCCTGTTTGTCAAGTCTATTTTTTCAAAAAACAGGGTATGCTCCTGTCATGATGGGAGCAGAGCTATTGACCGCCCTGGCCGTGGGCGGCGCCGTATACGGCGTGATCGAAATACTGTGGCGGGGACACACCCACTGGTCAATGGTGTTGACCGGTGGGGTGTGCTTCGCCTTCATATATCTGGTGGCGGCCCAGCCGGGCCTGCCCCGTCCGCTTCAATACGCCCTGTGCGCACTGCTGGTCACGGCGGTGGAATTCGTATCCGGCGGGCTGTTCAACAGGCTTCTGGGCTGGAATGTATGGGATTACTCCCATATGCGGTTGAATCTCTATAGCCAGATATGCCTGCGCTACAGCCTCTACTGGCTTATATTAAGCGTTCCCGGCTGCGCTCTGGCCCGGCTCATCCGCATCCGCCTTTTCCCCGGTGGCTGACGGCGCAGTGCCCTTTTCCATCTCTATGGCCAACTTCACAAGACGGCTGGTCCCCAGCCGGTCGGCCCCCAGAGCCATAAAGTCTTCTGCGTCCTGGAGGGATGCGATGCCGCCGGACGCCTTCACCTTCACCCGGCTGTCGCAGCAGGTGCGCAGGAGCTGAACGTCCTCCCGGGTAGCTCCGCCGGTGGAAAAGCCAGTGGAGGTTTTGATATAGTCCGCTCCGGAGGCGGATACCACAGCGCACATGATGCGCTTCTCATCATCGGTCAGAAGGCAGGTCTCAATGATGACCTTCAGAATGTGTCCCTGAGTGAAGCTCCGAACGGTCTTGATATCCTCAAGAACATCGTCCCAGCAGGCATCCTTGATCATGGCAAGATTCGCCACCATATCGATCTCGCTGGCGCCGTTCTGGATCGCCTCCTGGGCCTCAAAGGCCTTGACCCTCGATGTGCTGTAGCCATTGGGAAAGCCTATTACTGTGCAGATGGGTATCCTGCCCTTCACATAGCGGCTCGCTCCGGCCACATGGCAGGGCGGGATGCAGACACTGGCCACACCATAGCGTATACCCTCATCGCAAAGGGTCATGATCTCCTCCCCTGTGGCGTCCTGGCGCAGCAGGGTGTGGTCGCAGCGCTTCAGAATGTTCGATACGTCCATAAATAAAATTCCTCCTGTCCCGGGCTGCCGCCCGGCGTTATTTACTGCTTTGGGACCGCGCCGTTTCAACCGGCGCGTTTTTGTGTCATATGCGCCCCCACCCGCCTCATAGACTTGGATATCTGATATGACTCAATGTGAGGTGCGCAATGGAAGATGTTTTTGTTACCAACCGGGCGGAGCTGTGCGGCAGGGCGCTGGCTGTCCCGGAATATTCTCATGAGAGCCGGGGCATACGTTTTTACACCTTTCCCCTGGAAACGCGCCGTCTCAGCGGCACGGCGGACACACTAAACATCGTGGTGCGCCAGTCCATGCTCCCGGAGGACGCGCTGTTTCAGTCCGGACAGTTGCGCATCACCGGAGAGCTACGCTCCTTCAACAATAAAAGCGGCTCCGGCAGCCGGTTGGTGCTCACCATCCTGGCCCGGGAGATCGGCCCGGGAGACGGAAGCGATGAAAACCGCATCCTCCTGTCAGGAACGGTATGCAAGGCCCCCACCCTGCGGGTCACGCCCATGGGTCGGGAGATCTGCGATATTATCCTGGCCGTCAGCCGGCGGTATCACCGTAGCGATTATATCCCGGTCATCGCCTGGGGACAGCAGGCGCGGCAGACAGCGCTGGCCGCTGTCGGGACTCAGCTCTCCGTCCAGGGGCGGCTGCAGAGCCGGCCCTATACCAAGGTGATCGACGGGCAAAGCTATCAGCGCATGGCCTATGAGGTGTCCGCTGCGGATATTTTCCCTCTCTGAGGGTCTGTTTGGTCCAACATTTTAATATTAACTCAACTTTCTTTCCCTGTCAATTATTGAAAAAACATCCAAGCTGTATTATTATATAGTCATGAGTGTTTTAAATGACAATTCCTATAGAGCCTATGACCGCTTAGGCTGTCATCCGCAGGGAGATGATCGGGTATTCCGGGTGTGGGCGCCGAACGCCAGAGCTGTTTCCGTAGTTGGAGATTTCAACGGCTGGGACAGAGACGCCGCACCCATGACCAGGGACATGGACGGCATATGGAGCGCCGTCCTCTCCGGCGTGCAGAACGGCAATATATATAAATATGCCGTTGTTGGCGCAGACGGAAAAACCGTCCTGAAGGCCGACCCCTTCGCCTTCCATGCAGAGACCGGCCCGGCCACCGGGTCAAAGGTCTGGGATCTGTCCCTGTTCCCATGGGACGACCGGGAATGGATGGCGACCCGGGAGGCTACAGATATCCGCAGAGCCCCGGTAAATATCTATGAGCTGCATCTCGGCTCCTGGCGGGTAGACAAGGAGGAGACCTTTCCCAATTATCAGCGTATAGCGCCCATCCTGGCGGCCTACTGTCAGATGATGGGCTATACCCATGTGGAGCTCCTGCCGGTGACGGAATACCCATATGAGGGCAGCTGGGGCTATCAGGCCACGGGCTATTTCGCCCCCACCAGCCGCTATGGGACACCTCAGGATTTTATGGCCTTTGTAGATATTCTCCACCGGGCGGGCATCGGCGTTATCATCGATTGGGTGGCTGCCCATTTCCCCCGGGACGAGCACGGCCTGGCCCGATTCGACGGCACAGCGCTCTATGAATACGCTGATCCCCGCATCGGGGAGCACAAGGAATGGGGCACTCTGGTGTTCGATTACGCCAGCCCGGACGTTCGGGGCTTTCTCATCAGCTCCGCCCTGTTCTTCCTGGAGCAGTACCACATCGATGGTCTGCGGTGCGATGCCGTCAGCTCCATGCTGTATCTGGATTACGGTCGTCAGGATGGCCAGTGGATACCAAACCGGGACGGCGGAAATATCAACTATGACGCGCTGTCATTCTGGCAGGAGCTGAACAGGACTGTAGCCGATCGGTTTCCAGGCGTGCTCACCGTGGCAGAGGAGTCCACCGCCTTTCCCAAGGTCACGGCGCTGCCGGAATACGGCGGTCTTGGCTTTACCTTCAAGTGGGACATGGGCTTTATGCACGACACCCTGGACTACTTTCAGATGGACCCCCTGTTCCGCAGTCATCACCATGGAAAGCTGACCTTCTCCATGATGTATGCCTATTCGGAATATTACATATTGGCCTTCTCCCACGATGAGGTGGTCCACGGCAAAAAATCCATGCTGGACAAGATGTACGGCACTTATGAGGAGAAGTTCGCCGCCCTCCGGGCTCTGTATGGCTATCAGTTCGCTCATCCGGGCAAAAAACTGACCTTTATGGGCGGGGAGTTCGGGCAATTCATCGAATGGAACTACAAACAGCAGCTGGACTGGCTTCTGCTGGATTATCCCGCGCACAAATCCCTGTTGGAGTACTGCGCCGCTTTGGGGCAGCTTTATCTCTCCCAGCCCGCCCTTTGGCAGATTGAGGACAGCTGGGACGGATTCATCTGGCTGAACCCGGACGATGCGGACCGCAGCTCCATCGCCATCATGCGCCGGACCAGGGAGGGCGGGCTCCCGGTGGTGTGCGTGTGCAACTTCACCCCGGTGGCCTACGATGGGTTCCTGATCGGCCTGCCCGCCGCTGGACGGCTGAAGCCGCTTCTCAGCAGCGATGAGAAGCGCTTTGGCGGCAATGGAAAACGGGGAAAAATCATCCGTTCCAAGAAGGGCAGCTTCCGGGAATTTGAAAATATCGCCTATGTTCCCCTGCCCCCTTTGTCCGCCCAGTACTTTCAGTTTGAGGAGGTCAAGAAGAAACCATGACTGTCACCGCTATGAAGGAACAGATCGCCGCCCTGACCCGTGAGAAGGGGCTCGATCATCCCCCAAAAATACTGTTCGCCGCCGCAGAATGCTCACCTCTGGCCAAGACCGGCGGGCTAGCGGACGTGGTAGGAACATTACCAAAGTATCTGAAAAAGCTGGGCTTCGACGCTCGGGTGATGATCCCCTACCACCGGATCATCAAGGAAAAATACGGCGACCAGGTGCAATATCTGTTCAGCTTTGACGTACATATGGGCTGGCGCACCAAATTCGTGGGCGTGAACCGGCTGATGCTGGGGAAGGTCTGCATCTGGCTCATCGAGAATGAGGAATATTTCGGGGAAAGCATCTATCTCCACGACCGGGAGGGAGAACAATATGCGTTCTTCACCCGCGCTGTGCTGGAGGCCCTGCCTCAGTTGGATTTCATCCCGGACGTTATCCACTGCAACGACTGGCACACAGGGATGCTCCCCTTCCTTCTGAAAACTCAGTATTATAACTCCCCCCTGGCCAGGACAAAAACGCTTCTCACCATCCACAATATCGCCTATCAGGGTCTCTGCAAATTCGACTTTGTTCAGGATTTCCTCTCCGTACCGGAGGGCTGCTTCGGCCTGATGGAGCGGTTCGGCATGGCGGATTTCCTGAAGGCAGGCTGCATCATGGCCGACCGGGTGAATACCGTCAGTCCCTCCTATGCCCGGGAGATCTGCACCCCGGAATACGGGGAAGGATTGGACGGAGTTTTGGATTTCCGTGGGGATGTGACTGGCATCGTCAACGGCATTGACAAATCTGTTTGGAACCCCGGCAAGGACGGAAATCTGCCCGTCAACTTCACCCGCGCCAAAATGGTGGGCAAAATACAGTGCAAGACCGCCCTGCTGGAGGAGCTGGGCCTGGAGATCATTCCCACCCGGCCCCTGATCGGCATGGTGACCCGCCTGGCAGAGCAGAAGGGCATAGAGCTGGTAATGGAGGCCATGGACAAGCTGCTATGGGAGAATGACTTTTCCTTCGTCCTCCTGGGCAACGGTGCGCCCAAATACGAAAAATGGCTCCAGGGCCTGGAGGCCCGTCATCCCGGCCGGGCCTGCGCCTGGATAGGCTATGCTGATGGCCTGAGCCACCGAATCTACGCCGGGTGCGACTTCTTCCTCATGCCCTCCCGCTTCGAGCCCTGCGGCATCAGCCAGATGATCGCCATGGCCTACGGCACACTCCCCATCGTCCGGGAAACCGGCGGTCTGCGGGATACCGTCCAGCCCTATAATCAATATACCGGCGAAGGCACCGGCTTCTCCTTTGCCCGTATGGACGCCGGAGACATGTCTGACGCTATTTTGCGGGCCCTAGCCGTATACAAAGACAAGGAGACCATGGCCAGCCTGGTGCAGCAGGCCATGGAGGTGGACAACAGCTGCAACAAGTGGGCCTATACCTATGGAGAGCTGTATCTGAGCATGATGTGAGACTACTACTAACTTAACCAAAAAGGGCAGCGTCACCGGCGCTGCCCTTTGTATATCTCAGGACACAAAAACGTGTTAGACGGTTCTCACCGTTTATCCCTTCAAAGTGTATAAAAAGGCTGCATCATTTCTGATACAGCCTTTTTGCTTAGGGTCGGGTTTATTTTGTAGTTAAGGGGAAAACTGGTTTATTTTGTCTTGTCCGAATCAGGCTTCAGCCTTAGGCTCTTCTTCCTTTTTCTGGATGTAGTCGCGGTCAGCCGCGTTGGCATCGGGGAAGGAGCGCA
>JAJQBY010000136.1 GCA_021203045.1 Oscillospiraceae bacterium
CACAGAGGCGGCTGAGGACGAAAACGCAGACGCGGAGGAAACCGAGGAGGACAGCACAGAAACCGCCGCCGCTTCCGCGACCTCTGCCGCAACTAGCAGCTCCGGCACCAGTTCCGGCTCTGGGAGTTCCACCAGCTCCAGCAGTTCTACCAACTCCGGCAGCTCCACCAGCACCGGTAGTTCTACCAACTCCGGTTCCGACAGCTCTACCAGCTCCGGTAGCACCAGCTATACCGTCACTGAGGTCAGCGATACAGTATATGTGACCTACAGCATAACAAACGTCCGCAGCGGCCCCGGCACCAGCTACAGCATCCTGGGCACAGTGACCGCCGGGACCTCTCTGACCCGCACCGGCATTTCCGGCGGGTGGAGCCGGGTCAGCTATAACGGGCAGACGGGCTTCATTTCCACCTCTCTGCTCTCCACCACCGCCCCCGCTGCCACGGCCACGGCAACAGCCGCCGCTACTGCCACGGCAGCAGCCACAGCCACTCCCTCACCCACCGCCGCCCCCACGGCGACCCCGGCCGCCACGGTCACCTCGGCCCCCTCGGCAGCCTATACAGTCACCATCAGCAGCTCGGGCTGGGAGGATGCTAAGGACGCAGCGGAGGACGCCGGAAAATCCCTGGCCACACTCTCCGGCGACAGCGACTTTGAAAGCCTGACCTCCCAGCTGGACGCAGTCGGCGTCTCCTATGCATGGCTGAGCGCCGTGAAGGAGGACGGGACCTGGTACTGGGAGCAGGACGGCACAAAGACCGCCTTCTCCAGCGCCGACACCGCCCACTGGGGCGATGACACCGACGGCGATTGGTTGCTGCTGGCCAAGGTAAACGGCGCCTGGCAATACATAGCCGTTTCCGCCTCTGACTATGTCAGCGTGACCGCCTCCGGCGTACTGGCCTATGTGACCAGGTGATCCTTCCCATCGGTATTGATTAATTACTTATAAAATTGTCGGAGCGGCCCGTGCCGCCCCGGCAATTGTCTTTTCGCCGTGCAAAAAGTTTCACGAAAATTTTCGGCGGCAGGTCTGCATCGGGTGCCGGAATGTATTATAATAGTAAAAAACAGTTATCGGAAGGAAAACTCTATGTCCAAAGCAAAGCATTTATCCAATACCTGTATGCTCCACTATACGAAGCTGGTCTATCGGAGCTGCCTTCTGCTGATCGCGGTCGCGCTGTATATCTTCCAGCGGGTGCGGACGGGCTCCGGCCTGCTGGCGGAGATAACCCGGGGCAAGGCCGTGATGACGCTGATATGGCTGGTGTTCGCGGTGGAGATGATCTTCCGCTTCTTCCCCGCCTCTATTGAGAGCATGGGCTGCCAGAAGCAGTTCGCCAAAAACTACATCCCGGAGGAGGGTGGACAGCTGCCGGAAAAGCGGAACCGTTCGGCCCTGGCCGTCGCCGCCGCCTGGGTGGGACTGAACGCCGTGATAGGAGGGCTGTATTTCGCCGCCGTGCTGGACGAGATGCTGCTGATTGTCATCAGTCTTGCCTATTCCGTGTGCGACATGATCTGTATTTTGTTTTTCTGCCCCTTCCAGACCTGGTTCATGAAAAACAAATGCTGCGGCAGCTGCCGGATATATAACTGGGACTACGCCATGATGTTCACACCTCTCATATTTATCAAAAGCGTCTACACCTGGACCCTGTGCGCCATGGCCCTGGTCCTGCTAATACGGTGGGAGCTGACCTTCTACCGGCACCCAGAGCGGTTTTATGAGGCCACCAACCAGAGCCTGAAATGCGCGAACTGCCAGGAAAAGCTGTGCCAGCACAAAAAGCAGCTCCGGCGATTCCTCCGCCGCCAGCAGGAGCTTGCCGCCAGGGTGCAGGAAAATCTCCCCGCCGTCACGGCCTCTGTCGCCGCGAAGGCCGGAAAAAAGCGCCGCCGTACCCACGGGGCATAAAATTTCTGCCAAAGGAGCCGAACATGGACGCCATTGATTGCATCAAAGGGAGAAGAAGCATTCGCCAGTTCACCGACCAGCCAGTGACCAGGGAGGACATTGCCGCCCTGGTGGAGACCGCCGCCTATGCTCCCAGCTGGAAAAACACCCAGACCGTCCGCTACATCGCCGTGCTGGACCGGGAGCTGAAGGCCAAAATTGCCGACACCTGCGTCATGGACCACGCCTCCAACCGGCGCATCATCACCCAGGCCCCGGCGCTGATCGCCCTGACAACCACAGAGGGCCGCTCCGGCTATGAACGGGACGGCGGCTTTTCCACTGCCAAGGGCACCCACTGGCAGAGCTTCGACGCCGGCGTCGCCGCCCAGACCCTCTGCCTGGCCGCCCACGAGCGGGGACTGGGGACGGTCATCATGGGCATATATGACCCGGTCCTGACAGCCCGGGCCCTGTCCCTGCCGGAGGGGCGCTCCGTCTCCGCCCTGATTGCCCTGGGCCACCCCGCCGAGACCCCGGAGGCCCCCAAACGCAAGAGCGTGGAGGAGCTGGCGGAATTTCTCTGAGGACAAATGCGGACCAGCAGCGGAGGTGCAGACATGAGGCGATATAGAACCGCCCTTTTATCTGTGGGGATTTTGTTTTTGAGCTTTGTCCTTTGCCGGTTTGCGTTTTTTGACCTCCACAGGATGAAGGACTGGCCTGTTGTGCTGCTGATAGCGGGCGGGGCGATTCTCGGCGTTTCCGCGCTTTTCAGGAGCAGGTATCTGCCCCTTTTTGCCGCCCTGGGCTATCCGCTGTCCTTTGCCGCGGGGGTAATTTTTCAATATGACTATGCCGGCCCGGCGGGCGGCATGACCCTCAATAGCATATGGATTATCTGGACAGCAGTATATGCGCTTGTCCTGTGTATAGGGGCTGTGATGGAAATGATCGCGCACCGTGCGCTGGAAAGGAGGTCCTCATGAAAAAAATCGGATTCGGGATCGCCATTTTGCTCTTTGCCATCGTGTTCGCGCTTTGCTCATCGGGCATGGAAATCGTCACCCTTCTGATTGGCATAGCCGGCCTGGTCTTTGCAATTCTTGGGTTTATGGAGAATCAATAACTTCCCGTTTCCGGCGCCGGTATTCAGGGAAACGAAAAGGGAGCGACAGCGTTTTCGGTGATATGCTCCCTTCATGATTGACAGTATTTTTTCCCTGTCTCTCATAAAGGGAGCATATCAGTTAATGTGTTGCCCCTTTGCGTATGTAATTACCGCTAGCTTTTTGCGCATTTTGCAATTACACCCGTCACAGCCGCGATCAACGCAGCTTTTTCACAAGGACGACAGCCACAATCGCAACGACTACGACAACCGCTGCTACAATAAGGATTTTCAGCATTTTCTCACCTCCCCGTTCTGTAGTTTGCACTTTCCTAACTTCAAGACCAAGTATAGAGGGAAAATATTTGAAAAAATCCGCTGAATTGTTGGAGAATTGTCAAAATGAAAAATTTTTTTGAAAGAGAAACGGCCAGCTCTTCGGCTGGCCGTCCTTTACGCCTGTCTATGTAGCTGAACAGTGAATACGGAACCTTTTCCGGGCGCACTTGTCACTTGAATCTTCCCATCCGACAAGGCAATAATTTTCGCTGTGAGCGCAAGACCTAATCCGTATCCCTCTTTTGCGTGAGCAGTATCCCCCTGATAAAACTTTTCAAATATGTGCTTTACCGTTGCGCTGTCCATTCCGCAGCCGTTGTCAGCAATCTGAACTGTAACCGAATCATAGTCAGAGCGCTGGGACAAATTGATCTGCCCGCCCTGCTCTGTGTACTTGATTGCATTTTGCAGAAGATTATTCCAGACGATTTCTATAAGACTTTCATCGGCTATGACAAATACTCTGTCTTCTATCTCTGCCGAAAAGTCAATTTGCTTTTCCTCCAATTTGTCCGCAAAGGACATTACGCAATCACTGAGCTGTCTGCATACATCATACGGCTGGGCAACCGGACAAATCGACTGGTTTTCGAGCTTACTTAGCCGCAGAATATTTGTGACCAAGGTTGTCAACTGCTCTGTTGCGTGATATATGGTATCCGCGTATTCCTTTCTCTGTTCGGCGGATATAGTATCGCTCTGCATCAGCGTGATATAGCTTTGAATGACCGCCAGCGGTGTTTTAATTTCATGGGAGATATTTGATATAAAATCCTGTTTCAGCATTTCAGTGCTGGATAATTCCTCTACCATCGTATTAAAATCAAGAAACATTACATCAAGGTAATCTAAATGTTCTTCCGAGTGGCGCGGCTTCAGCTTTATTGAAAAATTACCCTCTGCCACCTGTTTTGTCGCAACACTCATTTGATTCATTGGCTTTTCGTATTTCCAGCGTATGTAGACCGTTTCAAAAAGACTGTATCCGCCCGCGGCTATCGCCCAATAAAATACAAACGCATTGATAAGCTGCGGCGGTATTGTATCCGAATGGTAATGATTTGCCAGCATAAGCGCCTCTCCGATTGCAAAGGAAATCAGAATCAGAAAAACAGTAATGAAGCGCAGCTTGGAAAAGGAACGCCGTTTCACGCGGGAATCACGGATTGGCTGCAAAGATAAAGGGAACAGTTTCATTGGATTACCGCCTTATAGCCCAAGCCATATACTGTGACTATCTTAAATTCCGGGCGGTCGGCAAACTTATCCCGCAGCTTCGCAATATACATATCCACAGCGCGGAGCGTTGCGTCAGAATCGGCATCCCAAAATTCTTCCATAAGCTGGGCGCGGGAAAATGCTTTCTTTGGATAAGAAAGCATTTTGAATAGAATGTTAAACTCTCTCACAGTTACGGGAATGTCCTCACCGTTCACAGTCACAGTCATTTGCTCTGCGTTCATACAGAAATCACCCAAGGTTAGAGTTTTTTCGTTCATAATTCCGACTCGTCGGAGTAACGCCCGCACATGGAGCAATAATTCCTCGAAATTGATGGGCTTCACCATGTAATCGTCAATTCCGGCCATGTACCCCCCTGCTTTTGGACGGCATATCATCTTTCGCAGTCATAAACAAAATGGGCGTGGTCCGATCGCTCTCCCGAATCGTTTCCGCGAACTCAAACCCGTCTATCTCCGGCATCATTATATCGGATATGATAAGAGCAAACTTTGTATGATACATCACGTCATACGCACCCGTTACATTCAGTACGCCCATAGCGGCATATCCCGAATTGTTTAAGAAATTGCAGGTGGCTTGATTAAGCCTGCTGTCATCCTCCACCACCAGTATTTTATACATAGCTCCTCCTTGTAAACCGTTCATTTTATGCTATCCATTTGCTATCCATTTGATTATAACACAGAAATGTTGGAGAAGTGTTTGAATCGACGGTAGCGCTGCCTTTTAGTACTCCTTACAGGGCGCGAAGGCCGTCTATCGATATATTTTGTGGTATGAAAATTCAATATTGCACCAGAATCATTTGTTTTCTTGTTAGAAAAGGTTCTATAATAAAAATTGGGGCCAGCTCTTTGTCTGACCCCGATTTTTATTATAGAATCTATTATTTCACTGTCCTCTTGACAGGGTGCAGTTCAATTTGGTCTGTCGCTCGCTTTTCGCGTCAAATAATCAAAAGCCTCATCATTCCGAAAGCGCGGCCCAGCGGTCATAGGCTTCGTCCAGCTTTTCCTGCAGGGCGGCCCTTTCCTCCGCAAGCTCCATGAGTTTTTGGTAGTCGGTGGCGTTTTCCTGCTCCCGGGCCTCCAGGCAGGCCAACTCCCCCTCCAGCTTTTCGATCTCCCTCTCCGCTTTGGCGAGCTGCTTAGAGCGGTCGGCGGGACGGGACGGGCGAGGGGCCTTTTCCTTCGGCTCCTTCCGCTTAGCGGCACGGGTTATGTCCGTCCGCCGGGATTTATAGGTCTGGTAGGACTGGTAATCCCCCTGAAAATCCGTGACCGTGCCGTCGTGCAGCTCCCAGATGCGGTCGGCGAAGCGGTCCACAAACCAGCGGTCGTGGCTGACGAACAGCAGCGTTCCCCCGTATTCGGAGATGGCCTGCTCTATCCACTCCCGGCTGGCGATATCCAGGTGGTTGGTGGGCTCGTCCAGCACAAGAAGGCTGATGTCGTCCTTCATCAGCATACACAGGCGCAGGCGGCTCTGCTCCCCGCCGGACAGGGTCCCCACCGCCTTCAGCACATCCTCCCCCCGGAAGTTGAATACGGCCAGCCGGTCCCGGGCCTGCTGGGGGGGTGGCCTTATCGTCGTAAATCAGGGTATCCAGGGCGGAGCGCTCCGGGTGGGAGAAGGTGACGAGCTGAGGCAGATAGGCCGCCTTGACGGAGGGGCCGAGCCGGACAAACCCATCGTCCGGCTCCAGCTCTCCCAGGAGGATTTTTATCAGGGTAGATTTTCCTGTGCCGTTGTCCCCCATGACGGCGATATGCTCTCCCGGCCGGATGAGCAGGTCGAGCCCGGAAAACAGCGTCCGCGTTCCGAAGGATTTTTGAAGGCCCTCTGCCAGCAGCACCTCATCCCCCTGGAAATCCTGCTCCTTAAACCGGGCGGACAGCGTCCGCTCCTTCTGGGGCCGGGGGGCAGTTTGCAGCCTGGCGATGCGCTTTTCCATGGAAAAGGCCCGCTTGTGGAGTTTGTCGTTTCCCAGAAAGGCCCACAGGTGCAGCTTATCCGCCGCCGCCTCCAGGTGGGCGATCTCCTTTTGGCTCTTTTCATACTGACGGCGCAGCTCCTGATACCGGCGCTGCTTTTCCGTCAGGTAAAAACTGTAGTTCCCCGCATAAAACTGGCACTGACCGTCCGCCAGCTCTATGATGCGCTGGGCAATGGTATCCAGAAACCAGCGGTCATGGCTGACGGTGAACACGGTGCCATGGAAGTGGAGGAGAAAGTCCTCCAGCCACTGAGTGCTTTTTAAATCCAGATGGTTCGTCGGCTCATCCAGCAGGAGGATGTCCGTGTCCTCCAGCAGGAGCCGGGCCAGGTTCACCCTGGTTTTTTTCCGCCGGACAGGCTCTCGAAGCTCTGGCCCCGCATGGCGGGGGAAAGCTCCAGGCCGTTTGCTATCCGTTCCAGCTCGTAGTCCGCGCTGTAGCCTCCCAGCCGTTCATACTCCGCCGTCAGGGCATCGTATTTTGCCAGGGTGGCCGGGCTGTCGTCCGTCTGCATGGCCGTCTCCAGGGCGGTCAGCCGCTCCCGGATGTCGTCCAGATGGCGAAAGGCGGAGCGCAGCACATCCTCCGTGGTGTATCCGGCGGGATAGACGGGTATCTGGGAGATCAGCCCCAGGCGCTTGCCGGGCGCGGTGACGATCGTCCCCTCGTCCGGCTCCATGGCCCCGGTGATCAGATTCAGAAGGGTGGACTTTCCCGCTCCGTTCGGGCCCAGAAGGGCCACCCGCTCTCCCTGGTTGATATCGAAGGAGACGCCCCGGAGGATCTCATTGCCTCCGAAGCTCTTTTTTATGTTTTGGAGTGAAATATCTATCATAACGGTAAAATAACACAGCTGCTTTCCGGGCGGGGCGTCGGCGCGTTCCCGTCCCTTTTATCCAAATACCGCCTTCTGCAAAACGGTGTTTGCAATGGGCGATGCCACGGCATATCCGCCGCCGCCGTTTTCCACCATGACCACGAAGGCCAGAGGCGCGTCAGAATTGGTGATGAACCCTGCGAACCATGCGTGAGAGGTGCCGTCGCCCACCTCGGCGGTGCCGCTTTTCGCGTGCATCTCCAGGCCTGGATAGCTGCCGGAGCCGTAGTTGTATTCCACGTTATAGCTCATCATCTCGGACAGGGTATTGGCGGTGGAGCTGTCCATCAGCCTGGTGCTCCCGGCGGACCTCCCATACAGCAGGGACGGCTCCACCACGGTGCCGCCGTTGGCGATGGCTCCCACCAGCCGCAGCAGGGCATAGGGGTTTATCAGGTCCTCATACTGGCCGATGCCCTCCCAGGCGGTGCTGTTGTCATCCCCCTGGGCGCTGGCGACGCTGCCGGCCGCAGTGGCGATCTCTCCGTTGATGGAGTGGCTGCTGGTCAGGCCATAGGCCTCGGCATATTCCGCAATGATGTCCCCGCCCAGCTGGACGGATATCTCCGCGAAGGCCACGTTGCAGGAATTCGCCAGAGCCTGCTCCACCGTCTGGGTGCCGTGGGTGCCGGAGCAGGTGACGGTCTGGCCGCCGATGGTGGTGCTTCCGGAGCAGTAGAAGGTCTGCTCCCATATATCGGAGATATTCTCAATGGCCGCCGCCATGGTCACCAGCTTGAACACAGACCCGGGCACATAGGTCGCGCTGATACCCCGGTTGATATATACCCCGCTGTAGGAGCTGTCCGAGCTGTCAAAGCCGTACTCCGGGTCACAGGAGGGGGAGGAGACCATACACAGAATCTGCCCGGTCTCATAATTATAGACCAGCACGGTCCCTTTTTTGCCGTTCAGGGCGTTATAGGCGGTCACGTTCAGCTCCGCATCGATGGAGAGCTGCACCGTGCCCCCGCCGCTGGTGGTACCGGTGAGGAAGCTGTAGTTCACAAGCTCGGAGCGGAAGGCGCTCAGCGCGCCGGTGCCGATGTTGCCGTCCACATCCCCCACCACATGGAGGCAGGCAGTGCGCACAGAGCTGCTGTCCGCAAAGGATATGCCCCCGTCGCTGGCCGTGGCCAGGACCGTGCCGTTCCGGTCTGTGATGGAGCCGCTGTTCAGAGAGCCGTTCGTATAGACGCTGTCATTGGCGTAAAAGGAGGCCCAGTCGTCCCCGTCCCGGACAAGGCGGAAGATATAAACGCCCATACCCACTAAAATCAGGGCCAGCAGAATCATCACAGCGGCGGCCCGATTGGTAACTTTTTTCATCGGTCATCCTCCCTGTAGGGGCGGCCGCGCCGGCTTCTTCCGCCGCCGCGCCGGGTCCGCCGGTCTTCGGTGCGTTCCTCCCAGCCCCCATAGTCGTCATAGCCCTCCGGGCCGTAGTCCGGCTCCTCCACGCCCGCGCCGCCGGAGAATTTCTCCGGCCGCTTCACGGCGAAGCTGCCCCGGGCCCGGGTGTCGCACCCCTTGACGAAGGCCAGCAGCATCCAGCAGGACAGCAGGCTGCTGCCGCCCCGGGACACAAAGGGGAAGGTGACGCCGGTAAAGGGCAGGATGTCCATGGAGCCGAACACGTTCAGGGCCATCTGGGTCATCATGACGGTGACGGCGGCCGCCGCCGCAATGACAAAATAGGAGGAGCGGCCCGCTGAGGCGTTTTTCACCACGAAGCCCGCCAGGGCCAGGATGGAGATAACACAGCAAAGGCCGGTAATCAGCCCCAGCTCCTCGCACACCACACCGAAGACCATATCCGTATCTCCGGCGGTCACGTCCACCAGCCAGCCGTTGCCGGAGCCCTGGCCGAACAGGCCGCCGCTGGCTGCGGCGCTCATGGCCCGCACCTGCTGATAGCCGTTGCCATAGATATCCTCCCAGGCGTGGCCCCAGGTCTGGAACCGGTCCAGCACATAGGACCGGGCGGACAGCACTACCATCACGGCCAAGGCCGCGCCGCCGATAGCCAGAAACAGGGTGGCAAAGCTGCCGGAGCGCATGAAGGAGATGACCAGGAAGGTGACGAAAAACACCAGGGCCGCGCCGAAATCTCCCATCAGGGCCATAGCTCCCACACATATGGCGGAAAAGCCGATATAGAAAATCAGGTTTTTGTTCACGAACAGCCGCTCCAGGGTGGCCGCCCCGGCGTAGACATACAGCACCTTCACAAATTCCGAGGGCTGGAAGGAAAAGCCGCCGATCTGCAGCCAGTTCTGCGCCCCGTATGTCACATTGGCGAAAATCAGGTTGATGGCAAGCAAAACCACGGTGGCTCCGGCGGCGATCATATTCAGGGACTTGGTGCGCCTCAGATCCCGTATCCACAGGCCCAGAATCAGGAACAGCACGATGCCCGCTATAATAAAGATCACCTGCTTTATCATGGAGCTTGCGTCCGGCACGGAGGAGGCCGCCACACTCAGGCCGATGGTGGTCAGGAAAAAGCCCAGGGTCTCCGGCTCAAAGCCCGTCTGCCCGGAGGCACGCAGGACGCAGAAATATACCCATTGGGCGGCGCACAAAATGCCGAAGGCCATGGCCACGCTGGTCCCGGCGTCCTCATTATAGACCAGCTGCTGCAGGACAAGCAGAATTTGCAATACGGTCAAAAGCAGCATGGTGGCCCCGGGGCGCACCCGGCGGCCCGGGGCATGGCGGTATTTCAGCAGGGCGGCCCGCTCCTCCTCCGTCAAGTCCACGAACCGGGCAGAGACCTTCCCCAGCGTCAGCACGTCCGCATCCGCGATGACCGCGCCGCCGGCCCTCACCTCCTCGCCGTTTACATAGGTAGCCCCCCGGCCCAGGTTATAGACGGTCCACTCTCCCGTCGCACTGCGTATCAGGCAGGCATGGAGCTTATCCACAGAGGGGTCGTTCAGCTGTCCGTCCACAGACCTAGCCCGGCCCAGGATACACTCCCAGTGGCGCAGGGGCACCATGATCTCCCCCGGCAGATAGAGATAGGCCCAGGTCTCCGGTTCATATCGTTCCCGGAGCATGCTGCGTATGCATCGCACCACGATGGCCACGCATACCAGCGGCAGGATATAGCGGGACAGGCTCGCCAGCCATGGGGCAGCCTCCCCGAAAATCAAGCGCAAAAGATCCAACGATCCACCTTCCTTATGGGGGCCTGTTTGAAAAAACAGGCAAAAAGTTAATACAATCTAGTTGACATTATACAATTTAAAAATTAAGATGTAAACCATGAAGCACAAAACAGTTTTTTTTGCGCTGCTGTTCGCGGCGCTGGCCGCCATAAGCGCGGGGGTATATCTTCTCCGCTCCCCGGGAGGCACGGAGGCGGTGATCTATGTGAACGGAGAGGAATACCAGCGGATAGACCTCGCCGCCGTAGCGATACCCTATGAGTTCACCATAGAAACAGAATACGGTTATAATATCATCCGGGTCAGCCACGGGGCCATCCAGGTCACCGAGGCGGACTGCAGCGAGCAGGTCTGCGTGGACCAGGGCCAGATAAGCGACGGCGCGGTGCCCATCGTATGCCTGCCTCACCGCATCGTGATACAGATAGAGGACGGATCATGAAGGGAACGCGAAAGCTTGTATTTATGGCGCTGCTGACCGCCATGAGTCTGTGCATATGGCTGATCGAGGCGCAGATCCCTCTGCCCATTCCGGTGCCTGGGGTAAAGCTGGGCCTTGCCAGCATCATCACCCTGACGGCCATGGCTCTGCTGGGCCGGCAGGCCGCCCTGTGTGTGCTGCTGGTGCGCATCGTTCTCTCCGCCCTGTTCGCGGGAAGCTTTTCCGTCATCCTGTTTTCCCTGGCGGGAGGCCTTCTCTCCTGGGGAATCATGGCGCTGACCATCGGGCTGTTCGATGAAAAGCGCCTGTGGGTGGTCAGCATTCTGGGCGCCATAGGCCATAACGCCGGCCAGCTGCTGGCCGCCGCCGGAGTCATGAAGTCAGCCGCCGTGCTGTGGTACGGGCCGGCCCTGCTGTGCGCCGCCATCATCACGGGAGCCTTCACAGGCGCTGCGGCCATGTATCTCATCCGCGCCCTGCGAAAGCATCTCAAATCGTTTAAACAAGATTAATATATAAGGAGCGTAAAACCGTGTCGATCAACCGAAAAGCCATGAAGCAGGGCGCCAGAAACGCCATGCGACAGACAAAGCCAAGCCCCATATGGATAACCCTGGGCCTGACGCTGGTCCAGCTGCTGCTAACCTTCCTATCCCTTGTCATAACCGGCGAGTGGTCGACCTACATGGAGATGTACCAGGCCTCCCTGGCGGGAACATTTCTCTATGTGGAGCCCTCCGGCACCAGCAGCTTCTGGGGGTGGCTGCTGAGCGTCGCCCTTCAGGTCATGTCCATCGAGCTTTCCATGGGCTTCGTGCTGTACGCCATGCGGGTGTCCCGCCAGGAAAAGCCCGGCTTCGGAGATATCTTCGACGCCTTCGGGATGTTCTTCCGGGTCATATGGATCTATATCATGCCCAGCCTGCTGCTGGCCCTGTGGTCCCTGATCTACGCCATCCCCGCGGCGGTCCTGGCCGTTCTGCTGGGGCGCTATTGGCCTCTGGCGGTCTGCCTGCCCCTGCTGATTCCCATGATCCGGGCCAGCTACAGCTATCGCCAGGCCACCTATCTGATGTTCGATCACCCGGAAATGACCTGCATGCAGTGCATCCGCCTGAGCAGGGACATGATGGACGGCCACCGGTGGGAGCTCTTCAAGCTGGATCTGAGCTTCATCGGCTGGTATCTGCTGAGCATGCTCCCCTTTGTGTCCCTGTGGGTATCCCCCTATATCGCCGTCACCCGGGCCAGATACTTTGACGCGGTGGCTCAGGACTATGCCGCCAAGCATCCCACACAGCAAACGCCGCCGGTCGAGCCCCCCACAGTATAAAAGAACGGAAAGCAGCAGGGGCGTCGCCTCTGCTGCCTTCTCTCTGTCAATATCCCGTATTATACGATCGGAACTGGGCCGGTTTGGGCCGGAAGTGGATGCCGGAAACGATGCCCATAGCCGCGAAGGTGGAAAACAGGGAGGACCCGCCATAGCTGAAAAAGGGCAGGGTCAGACCGATGACCGGCGTCAGGCCCAGGCACATGCCGATGTTTTCAAACATCTGGAAGGTGATCATGGCGGCCACGCCGAAGCAGATCAGCATTCCCATGGTGCTGTTGGAGCGCAGGCCCACCACGACGCAGCGGACAATAATGGCTGTCAGAAGCACGACCACCACCAGGCAGCCGATCATGCCCAGCTCCTCTCCGATGGCAGCGAAGATATAATCCGCATGCTTGCTGGCGATGGCCTCAGACTGGGTCTGGGCGCCCTGGTAAAGGCCGGTGCCGGTCAGGCGGCCGGAGGCCAGGGCCAGCTTGGCGTGGGTCTGCTCCCAGGTGATGCCGTAGCCGTCCGGGTCCACCACGTCCGGGATGTAAGGGGCCAGGATACGCTCCTTCTGGTTCGTGGTCAAAACATTATTCCAGGCGATGGGGATAACCACCGCCATGGCCGCTGCGCCGAATACGAACCAGTACAGCTTCAGCCCGGAGGCAAAGGCCATGACCAGGAAGATGAAAAAGAACACCAGGGCGCTGCCCAGGTCATCCGATACCCCCAGCAGCAGCACAAACAAAAAACCAAAGTGGAGCACGATCTGCAGCACGGACAGGGGCGCGCTGAGGGAGCGGTACTCCTTCAGATACGCCATATGCTTGGCGGACAGGACGATATAGATGACCTTGACCACCTCAGAGGGCTGTATGCCGATGCCGAAAAAACGAATCCAGCCCTTGTTGCCGGTGTCGCCGGCGATGCCAAAGGGGATCAGCAGCAGCAACAGGCCCACCTCTACCACCAGCAGCAGCGGCCACTGATCCGATATGATGTCGATATCGATGACTGTGAAAAGAAAATACAGCACAATCCCGATCACCAGGGCGAATATCTGAACGGATACATAGGACGCCGAGCCCCAGGAGCTGGTGGCACTGGATATGACGACGATGCCCATAATGGAAGCGGCCAGGCACAGCACGAGCAGCAGCATATCCGTCCGCTTCAGAAAATCCCGTACATCGGAAAGCTTCAGCTTCAAAGCCTGTCCTCCTTTCGGCGCAGGGTAGGATGGTCTCCGGGGCTTTCAGCCGCGCCCGGAGGCACGGCGCCCCTTTTTTTGCCGCCTTATTATAGCACGGCCGGACGAATAACGCAAATTCCGCCGGAAAATGAGAGGAGAAACAATATGGACGCACACGCAGGACACCGGGCGCGGCTGAAGGCCCGCTTCATGAAGCACGGGCTGGACGGCTTCGACGATCACAACGTGCTGGAGCTGCTGCTGTTTTATGCGCTGCCCCGGCGGGATACAAACCTGCTGGCCCATGAGCTTCTGAGGACCTTCGGCTCCCTGGCCGGCGTATTCGACGCCTCGCCGGAGGCGCTGATGACCGTGGACGGCATCGGGGAGAACGCGGCGGGGCTGATCCGGCTGGTGCCGGAGGCGGCCCGCCGGTATCTCATCAGCAAAACGGAGTCTGTGACCGTCCTGACCGACAGCGCCGCAGCGGGGCAGTTTCTCATCCCCCGCTTTTTCAACTGCCGGAACGAGGAGATATACATGATCTGCCTGGACGCCGCCATGAAGCTGCTGGACTGCCGTCCTCTCAGCCAGGGCACCGCCGACTCCGCCAAGGTCAGCATCCGCCAGATCGTCCAGCTGGCCCTGAGCCAAAACGCCTCCGCCGTCATTCTGGCCCATAACCACACCTGCGGCATCGCCCTGCCCTCTCAGGAGGACGTGGCCTCCACGGAGCGCATCCGGGCCGCTCTGGCCATGGTGGATGTGACTCTGGCCGATCATATTATCGTGGCGGGAGACGACTTCATCTCCATGGCGGACAGCGGGTATTTTAAAAGTCCCGCATGACTGCTTGCAGGATTTTTTCCATCGTCCTGCATGATTCGTGCAAATTCGCGGTTCTTCTCCAAATTTCGACGGATTATGTCCACCGATTTTTTGATACTTTTTGTTGCTGGACAGGTTTGAGAAATTTGAAAAAATTGGTAATTTCCCCTTCAACCGTTCCCGTGCAAGGGAAAAATGATTGTTGAAATCTCTGTTGAAAATGTCGATAACTTCCTGCATTAGCCTCCGGGTGTAGAATTATGTCAAATCATAACCACACATTGTAAATATTCTGCAAACCGTTTGCACGCCTGAAAATTTTTCCGGCGGCCGCCCCTCCGTCGGGACAAAAAATTGGGATATTTCCCCAATTTTTTCATGCATACCCGTGCATTTTCTCCTTCTTAATACGCTTTGTTATCAGCCCCCGGCGGACAACCGTCACTCCACTCTGCCGGACGGGCCTATAGGCGCCGCGTCCTCCCGCTTCCCGGTATCCCCCTGGATATCGGGGGCCTTTTTATATTCATACCAGACCATGTTATCCGGCCGTCCGGTAGCCCGGCAGAGAAACTCGTATACCTGGTCCCGAAGCTTTCTTCTTGCCTTAGCCTCCGGCAGGGATTTATCCGGCCAGAAGGGCCCGCCGATGGTCACATCGATCAGCGGGCGGGCGTTTTTGAAAAGCCGCCTTCTCCGATAGGTGGTGGCCATGGCGAATACAGGCGCACCGGCCTGGACGGGATAGCCGAAGGAGGCGGCGGGAAAGGGCCGCACCCCGGTGTAATAGGGCCATATATGGGCCTCCGGATATGTGGTGACGCAGGCCCCCTGGCGGTATCGCTCCCCCAGGGCCTCCATGAATTGCCGGAACTGATGAAGATTGTCCGGCAGCGGGACGCCTCCCAAAAGCGGCACCAGCGCCCCCAGGAGCTTATTGGATACCGCCCCCCGGCTCACCACCACATAATTCCGCCGGGGAAAGGCCGCCATGACGGGGGCATAGGCGTCGTGAAAGCTCTGGGTGTGATTTGCGTAAAGAAAAAAGCCCCCCTTGACCCGGCGCAGAGCCTTCCGGTTATGGACGCGGACGCCGTACACCACTCTGTCTATCACCCAGCCCAAGGGAACGGCCAGCACATAGTAGATCAGAAACGAGACCAGCCGCCACAGGGGATTTTTCTTCACAAAGGCGTAATCTGCCGGCAGCGGCTTCTCCTGCATGGAAAGGGATGCGAAATCATCCCGGAGCGGGTCAGTGTAGTACAGCGTCTTTTTTGCCATCGGACTCCGCCCCCTTCCCGGCCGTCTGAAGGAGCATCCGCCCCATGGCCTCCATGCAGTGCTCCCGGTCGAAGCGAACGGCATAGCTGTCATACGCCCGGGCGCACTCCGCCAGCCTGTCCGGGTTTTCTATCCAATAGTCTATCCGGGCCGCCAGGTCCTTGACATTGCCGCTGCGGAAGGTATTTTCCGGCCAGAGGGCAAAAAACCGGGTGGCGCTGCGCCGGGAATCGGACACCACCGGCACCAGCCCGCCCCGGATGGCCTCCAGGCAGGCGATGGCCTCGATCTCGATCTCTGAGGGATGGACGTACAGATCGGCGTAATGTATCCGGTGGGCCAGCTCCTCCTGGGTCACAAAGCCCAGCACCGGCTTCGGCACCCGCAGCAGCCGGCAAAGGAGCCGGATATGCCGCTCCTGCGGGCCCTCTCCGGCCAGGATGAGCTGGATGCTTCTTCTGTGGCGGGAGCGGGCGGCGGCCCGTATCAGCAGGGCATGGGATTTTTCCCGGCTGTACCGGCCCGTGAACAGGATGACGAATTTATCCGCCAGCTCCGGGGGCTTCGGCTCCCGGACGGGAGCAAACAGCGGCCCCACCCCGTTGGAGATGACCTCCCCCTTCGTCTCATGGCCGATGGCCTGCTCAAAGGTGTCCCGGATAAATTGGGTAGGATAATGGATGCAGTCCACATACTGAAATATCCGGTTCCACAAAATGCGGTATACCCGCCGGCTCACCCGGCCCCAGTTCATCAGAAAGAAATGGCTGGTGATATTTTCCGCCTGGGCGTGGAACCCGGCGGTGATGGAGATGCCCAGCTCCCTGGCCCGGCGTATCGCCGTCCCGCACAGGAAAAAGGGCGTCATGATATGCAGATGATCCGCCCCCTCCAGCGCGCGGGATACGATATCATGAGACGGCCTGGAGATGACCACCCCGTTTTTCGCCACATAGGGATTCAGCGGCCCGAAATTGATGGCCTGTGTCCCATAGGGTGCCTCCGGTCCCTGGCCGGGGCACAGGACCCGCACCTGATGGCCCCTGGCCTCCAGGGCGTTTTTCAGATTGATACCTGCCACGGCCGTCCCGTTATTCTGCGCGAGCGGTACGTCGCAGGCCAGTACGATTATCATAAATCAAACATTTCCTCATCTTCTGAATTAAACGGCCCGCCGCTCCGAAGGAGCAAAACAGGCCCTGTTGAAAACCGCCGCCGCACCCGCTCCGGGCCGGTTCGTGCGATTTTTAACAGAGCCTATTTTAGCAGTCTCGTCAGAATATTGCAACCATTTGTCGCAATATTCAACAATTGTTGATATAATACGAATTCGCGGATGGTTATCCTGCCCTTGTTTCGGCGTTACGCCTCCGCGATCTTTTTCAGCTGATACAGCAGATTCAGGGCCTCCAGCGGGGTCAGGGTGTCGGCGTCCAGCTCCCGGAGGCGGCGAGTCAGCTCCGCGCCGGCCATATCCGTCAGGGAGACCTGCTCCTGTGCCGATACGGCAACCGCCGGCGCGGCGGCAGGACCGGCGGATTCCAGCTCCGCCAGATACTGCTTGGCCTTTTTGATCACCTGGTCGGGCACGCCGGCCAGCTTCGCCACCTCTATGCCGTAGCTGTCGTCCGCGCTGCCGGGGACGATCTTCCGCAGGAAGATCAGGCTGCCCCCCTGCTTTTTGGCGGTGATGTTATAGTTTTTCACCCCGTCCAGGGTCCCCTCCAGGGCGGACAGCTCATGGTAATGGGTGGCGAACATGGTCCTGGCTCCCAGACGCCGCTTATCGGCGCAGTATTCCAGCATAGCCCGGGCGATGGCCATGCCGTCAAAGGTGGAGGTGCCCCGGCCTATCTCATCCAGTATGAGAAGGGAGGAGGCCGTGGCGTGGCGCAGGATGGAGGCCATCTCGCTCATCTCCACCATGAAGGTGGATTGGCCGCTGGCCAGGTCGTCCGAGGCTCCGATGCGGGTGAATACCCGGTCGGTCACGCCGATCAGGGCGCTTTTCGCCGGGACAAAGCTGCCCATCTGGGCCATCAGCACGATCAGGGCCGTCTGACGCATATAGGTGCTCTTGCCCGCCATGTTGGGGCCGGTGATGATAGCGACCCGGTCGTCCCGGTCGTTCAGAAACGTATCGTTGGGAACGAAAAGCACATCCCGCTGGGACGCCTCCACCACAGGATGCCGCCCCTCCCGTATCTGGATGGTGCGGCCTGTGTCCACCTCCGGCATGACATAGTGGTTCCGGCTGGCCACCTCCGCCAGGGAGCAGAGGGCATCCACCGCCGCCACCCGGTCCGCCGTGGCCTGCACCCGAGCCACCTGGGCCGCCACCCGGTCCCGGAGGGCGCAGAACAGCTCATATTCCCGGCTGTCCGCCAGGTCCTTGGCGTTCAGGAGAGTGCTCTCCAGCTCCTTCAGCTCCGGAGTGAAATACCGCTCATTGGAGACAAGGGTCTGCTTGCGGATATAGGACTCCGGCAGCGTCACATCCCCGGCGGAGCGGGGCACGTCGATATAATACCCGAACACCCGGTTATAGCCCACCTTCAGCTTCTTGATGCCGGTGCGCTCCCGCTCCCGGGCCTCCAGCTGGGCCACCATGGCGGCGCCGTTGTCCCTCACGTTTCGGAGACGGTCGACCTCCTCATCCGCCCCCGGGCGGAGGATGCCCCCCTCCCGCAGGGAAAAGGGCGGGTCGTCGGCAACGGTGCGAGCGATGTCCTCCTGAAGATCGGAAAGGGTATCCATCGCCGCGATATCCCGGAGCAGGGGGCTTTTCGCTTCCGCCAGCAGCCCGGCAAGGGCCGGGAGCTTTGCAAAATAATGGCCCAGGGCGGCCAGATCCCGGCCGTTGGCCGTGCCGTAGGTGCAACGGCCGATGAGCCGTTGGATATCCCCGATGTCCCGCAGGGTCAGGATAAGCTCCGGCCGCATGATGGCGCTGTCATAAAGCTCCTCCACGGCAGAAAGACGCCTGCGTATGGCGATGGGGTCCAGCAGGGGCCGCTCCACCCAGGAGCGGAGAAGCCGCCCGCCCATGGGGGTTTTGGTCTTATCCAGCACCCAAAGGAGGCTGCCCCGTTTTTCCCCGGTGCGCAGATTCTCCGTCAGCTCCAGGTTCCGGCGGATCGTATAATCCAGCTCCATATACCGGCCCTGGCCGAAGCGCTCCAGCCGCCGGATATGGGACAGGTCGCATTTCTGCGTCTCCACCAGATAGGACAGCAGCGCCCCCGCCGCCAGGGTCTCCCCGGCGGGGCTCGCCTCTCCGAACTGCGCGAACACCAGCCTGCGGCAGTCCTCCTCCTGAAAGCGGGCGGAGCCGTCCTCCGGCAGGCAGCTCAGCTTTTTCAGAAACGCGGAGATCTCCCCGTTCGCCAGCGCCTGGGGGGACAGGACGGCCTCCCTGGGGGAGAAGCGGCCCAGCTCGTTCAGGATATGGGTCACAGGCTCCGTGTGGAAGGCGGCGGCACAGAACTCTCCGGTGGAAACGTCGCAGAAGGCGGCGGCCCCCTCCTCCCCCTCCAGCCACAAGGCGCAGAGATAGTTGGAGCGGCCCTCCTCCAGCATGGAGCTGTCCGTCACCGTGCCGGGCGTGATGACCCGGATGACACCCCGCTCCACCAGCCCCGTGGCGGCAGAGGGGTCCTCCAGCTGCTCGCATATGGCCACCTTGTAGCCCTTGGCGATGAGGCGGCCGATATACGCCTCGCAGGAGTGATAGGGAACGCCGCACATGGGGGTCTGATCCTCCGGGGCCTTGTTCCTGTCCCGGGTGGTCAAAGCCAGATCCAGCTCCCGGGAGGCCACCTTGGCGTCCTCATCGAACATCTCATAAAAGTCGCCCAGCCGGAAAAACAGCAGGCAGTCCGGGCACTGCTCTTTTATTTCATAGTACTGCCGCTTCATCGGTGTCATTTCCGCCATCCCGGTTTATCTCTCTTTCTAAAAAAGTCTTGTTTTGTTGTTGTCAGACCAGTTCCCCATACAGCGCCCATGTGGTGCTGCCGGTTATCCTGACATTCACGAACCGGCCCACCAGGGACGGGTCGCCCTGGAGATGCACCAGGCGGCCGCCGTCGGTGCGGGAGGACAGGTTATAGGGCGCGGCGCCGGTCTCCCCGTCCACCAGGACGCGGAAGGTCCGGCCCACATAGGCCGCATGCTTCTCCTCGGAGATGCGGTTGGCGACGGCCAGGAGCTGATCAAACCAGACCTGCTTTTCCTCCCGGGAAACAGGATCCTCCATCTCCGCCGCCGGGGTACCGGCCCGGGGGGAATATATGAAGGTGAACATGGCGTCATACCGCACCTTCTCTATGACATCCAGCGTCTGCTGAAAATCCACCTCCGTCTCGCCGGGAAAGCCCACGATGATATCTGTGGTCAGCACCAGGTCGGGCATATACTCCCTGGCCATAGCCGCCTTTTCCAGATAGGTCGCCCGGTCATAATGGCGGTTCATGGCCTTCAGGATGCGGTCCGAGCCGCATTGGATGGGCAGATGGAGCTGGCGGGCGCATTTTTCGCTCTCCGCCATAGCACGAAACAGCTTTTCCGTGGCGTCCTTCGGGTGACTGGTCATAAAGCGGAGGCGGAAGTCCCCCTCTATATCACTGATGGCCCGCAACAGATCGGGAAAATCCATCTTATCCTCTCCCAGGCCCTTGCCGTAGCTGTTCACATTCTGGCCCAGGAGGGTGATATCCTTATACCCTGCGGCGGCAAGCTCTCTGGCCTCCGCCAGGATATCCGCCGGATGGCGGCTCCGCTCCCGGCCCCGGACATAGGGGACGATGCAGTAGGTACAGAAATTGTCGCAGCCGTTCATGATGGAAAGCCATGCCTTCACCCGGCTGTCCCGCCGCCGGGGCAGCCCCTCGGCCACCACTCCGTCAGAGGGAGCGGCGGCGATAACCCGGCTCTTGTTTCCCCGCCGGCCGTGGCGTTCTATGGCCTGCCACAAAAGCTGAGGAAACTGCCACACCTCATGGGGGCCGAACACCAGATCTACCATGCGGAAGGAATCCCGCAGGCGGTTTTTCATCCGCTCCTGCTGGGCCATGCATCCGCCCACGCATACGATGAGCTCCGGGTTCTTCTCCCGGGCGTGGGCCAGGGAGCCTACGTTCCCCAGCACCCGCAGCTCTGCATGCTCTCGGACGGCGCAGGTGTTCACGGCGATCACGTCCGCCCGGGCGAGGTCCTCCGTGGGCAGATATCCGCACTGGGCGAGCCATCCCCGCAGAATCTCGCTGTCCGACTCGTTTTGCTGGCAGCCATAGGTGTCCACCATGGCGTAATGGGGACGGGAGGCTATGGCCTGCTTTACCTTTTCGCAGTAAATGTCCTGCGCCTCCAGCTCCTGGGGTGTGATCTCCCGGCGTGTATACATAAAACCCTCCCACGGTCCATCCGTTTTCTTAAATCAAGGCAGTACTTTAATATATCATTTTTTTGTGGTATAATCAAGGACAGGAAAAGTTTTGGCCGGCGTACGGCCGGTTTTGTTCGGAGGAGAAGGCACATATGGCAGTTATCAACGTCCTGGCCCCCCATGTGGCCAACATGATCGCCGCAGGCGAGGTGGTGGAACGGCCCGGCAGCGTGGTGAAGGAGCTGATGGAAAACGCCGCTGACGCCGGCGCGCGGAATATCACCGTGGAGCTGCGGGGCGGCGGCGCCACCTTCCTCCGGGTAACGGACGACGGCTGCGGTATGGCTCCCGAGGATGCGGGCAACTGCTTTCTCCGCCACGCCACCTCCAAGCTCCGGGACGAGCACGGCCCGGAGGCCATCAGCACCATGGGCTTCCGGGGCGAGGCGCTGGCGGCCATCGCCGCCATCAGCCATGTGGAGCTGCTGACCCGCCGGGAGGAGGACGAGGCCGGAACGATGGTCACCCTCTCCGGCGGAGAGATTCAGGATATGGGCCCTGCCGGCTGCCCAAAGGGCAGCGTTTTCACCGTAAAGGACCTGTTTTACAACACCCCCGCCCGGCTGAAATTCATGAAGTCCGACCGGGCAGAGGGGGCCTGGTGCGTCCAGACCGCCCTGCGGGTGGCCCTGGGCCGGCCGGACATATCCGTCCGATGCATCCGGGACGGGCGGGAGGAATTTTTCACCCCGGGAGACGGAAAGCCGGATTCCGCCGTATATGCCCTGCTGGGCCGGGACGCGGCCCTTTCCATGCTGCCGGTGCAGGGCGAGAACGAGGGCGTATCCGTGACCGGGTTCGTGGGCTCCCCCTCTGCAGGCCGGGGCAACCGGGCCATGCAGTTTTTCTTCGTAAACGGCCGGGGCATCCGCTCCCAGAGCCTTCAGGCGGCGGTGGAGCAGGCGTATAAAAACACCCTGCTGGTGGGCCGTTTCCCAAGCTGTGTTCTTTATATCTCCATGAGTCCCGGAGCGGTGGATGTGAACGTCCATCCCACGAAA
This sequence comes from Oscillospiraceae bacterium, assembly GCA_021203045.1. GTDB lineage: Bacteria > Bacillota > Clostridia > Oscillospirales > Oscillospiraceae > CAJOIG01. The sequence continues at coordinate 22,166 of JAJQBY010000136.1, forward strand.
ACCGAGGTGAAATTCTCCTCGGAAAAGCGGGTGTTCGACGCGGTATACTACAGCGCTCTGAACGCCCTCCAGGGCCGGGAGGACAGGGTAGAGCTGCATCTTTCCCGGGGAACGGAGAAGCGCCTTCAGCCCGCCGTCCCCGCTTCCGGACAGGAGCCGGCGCATACGGCCGCTCCGAAGGCAGCCCCGGCGGAGCCTGCGAAAGGGTCCGCCGCCCCTTCCGCCGCTCCCCCAGAACAGATGACCATAGAGCTGCACAGCCCGTCCTATGCTTACGGCCGGGGCATGACCGCAGTCGTCCCGCCCCGGCGGCCCCTCCGGGAGGAGAGCGCCCCCCGACAGGAGCGGCAGGGACAGCCGACACAGCCGGACCCGCCCCGTCCCGCGCCCCGCGCTCCGGCGGCCTGGGAGCCGAAGGAGCCTGCGGCGGACAGGCGCGAGACCGTCCCCCCGCAGGAGCCGGTGCGGGTAGCGGGAGAGGTGCTGCGCACCTATATCATTGCGGAGCAGGGGGACCGGGTGCTGCTCATCGACAAGCACGCCGCCCATGAGCGGCTGGTGTTCGACGCTCTGAAGGCCAGGGGCCGGGAGATATTGTCCCAGGGGCTGATCGTGCCGCAGACCTGGCGGCCCGCCCGGGAGGACCGGGAGGCGCTGGAGGAAAACGCCGCCCTTCTCCGGGAGCTGGGCTTCGATCTGGAGCCGTATGGGGAGGAGGACATGATCCTCCGCGCCGTGCCGGAGGCTCTGGACCCGGTCCAGGCCATCCCCGCCCTGGAGGAGATATGCGAAAAGCTGAAGACCGGCAGCCGGGATCTGGCCCGGGACGGGATATTGCAGACCATCTCCTGCAAGGCGGCCATCAAGGCCGGATGGGACACGGACCCCATGGAGCTGCAGGTCCTGGCGGATAAGGTGGCCTCCGGCCAGATAAAATACTGCCCCCACGGCCGTCCGGTGGCCATGACTCTGACAAAGCGGGAGCTGGACAAGCAATTCTCCCGCCCCGCATTGTATAACAGCAAAAAATCTGGAGGATTTATCACATGAAAATAGAATTCAGCGACGAGCAGCTGACGCTTCTGAAGGAAGTGGTGGAGGAATATGCGGAGATCTGCTATCACGAGATGTTCGACTATAAGCGGGTAGCCGTGGATGCGGAGGAGGCCTTCGTGAAGGAGGAATATAACGCCCTGGCCGAGCAGGAGGAGGAGCGGTTCCGTCAGGTGAAGGCCCTGTCGGAATATATCGTGAAATACGAGGACCTGATGGGCCATGCCTGACCTTCTGGTGATCACCGGCCCCACCGCCACGGGAAAGACCGCCCTGGGCGTAGCGCTGGCCCAGGCCATGGGCGGAGAGGTGGTATCCGCCGACTCCATGCAGATATATCGGGGCATGGACATCGGCACCGCCAAGCCCACCATGGAGGAGCGGCAGGGCGTGCCTCACTGGATGCTGGATGTGGCCGACCCCTGGGAGCGGTTTTCCGCCGCCCGGTACAGCGATATGGCCGCCGCCTGCGTGGAGGATATCCGGAGCCGGGGGCGGCTGCCCATCGTGGTGGGCGGCACCGGGCTTTATATCGACGGACTGCTCCGGGGAACGGATTACGCCGCTGCGCCGGAGGACATGGCCCTTCGCCACGAGCTGGAGGGGGAATATGACCGGCTGGGCGGCGACGCCTTTCGGGAGAAGCTGGCCGCCGTGGACCCGGAGTGGGCGGCAAAGCTGTATCCCAGGGACAAAAAGCGCCTTGTCCGGGCCTATGAGATATACGCCCTGACGGGCCGGACCATCACGGAGCATGACCGTCTGTCCCGGCAGGCCCCGCCCCGCTATACGGCGGCGGTGATAGCGCTGGATTACGCCGAACGGGACGACCTGTACCGCCGGATCGACAGCCGGGCGGCCCAGATGTTCCGGGACGGTCTGGCAGAGGAGGTGCGCGGCCTCCTCCGGGCGGGACTGGACGCGGGCGCCACCGCCATGCAGGCCATCGGCTATAAGGAGACGGCGGAATATATCGCCGGGCGGGTCACCCTGGAGCAGGCCGCCGCCACCGTGAGCCTCCGCTCCCGCCAATATGCCAAGCGGCAGCTCACCTGGCTCCGGAGCCGGGAGGGGATACACTGGCTCCGTTGGAAAAAAGAGCCGGATATTCAACAGGCCCGACAAATTTCGACGGAAATCTGGGCTGCGGAGCCGTAAAATAGACTCTGTACAATGAATTTGTGCAAAATAACTATTTTACGGGGTGACGGACTATGATACAATATTATTTAAATTTCTGTCCGCGCCGCCCCGGAAGGGAAGGCAAAGATGCAGAAATCACAGAATCTTCAGGACAGTTTTTTGAACCAGGCCCGTCGGGAACGGGTGCTCGTTACCGTGTTTCTTATGAACGGTTTCCAGCTCCGGGGCGTCATACGGGGGTTTGACTCCTTCGTGGTGATGGTGGACTCCGACGGCAAGCAGCAGATGATCTACAAACACGCCATATCTACGGTGGCACCCGCCCGTACACTGGCGCTGACGGAGGAAACGAACTGATTTGAAACGTTCCGATGCCCTGTTAAAGGTGATATCCTTTGTGATGTTTCTGGCCATGGCCGCCTATCTGGCCGTATACCTCGTCCAGCGGACGACGGATTCGGTGCAGACGGCCCTGGTGGTCACTGCCACCATGAGCGATTCCACCTCCATGAGCGGCCTTGTCGTCCGGGAGGAGCTGGTGCTCACGAGCTCTGAGGACTACATAGACATCACCGTATCCGATGGAGAAAAGGTCGGCGCCGGCCAGACCGTCGCCGTGGCATACAGCTCGGAGGCGGCCCTGGAGCGGGCCACCCAGCTTCATGTCCTGAACCAGGAGATCGAGGAGGTATCCGCCGCGCTGGACAGCACAGAGGATGTCACCCTGACAGGGGATCAGACCATATATGACGCCATCATCGATCTGTCCTATACCATGCAGATCGGGGACCTGACCGATATGGAGAGCCAGGAGAGCGCGCTGGCCAGCCTAATATTCCGCACGGAGAGCGAGGACGCCACGGAGGAATATCTGACCGAGCTGCAAAAGGAATACTACGAGCTGGAGCAGACCAGCGCCGGAGACTCCAGGGAGATCACCGTGGGACAAGCCGGCGTCTTTTCCACCCTGGTAGACGGCTATGAGGGGGTCAGCCCGGAGTATATCCAGTCCCTGACGCCCAGCGATCTGCGTTCCCTGATCTCCGCCGAGCGGACGGTCAGCAGCGAGGCCTTCGGCAAGCTGGTCATATCCTATGACTGGTACTACGCCGCCGTCCTTCCCGAGGAGGACGGCGCCGAGCTGGAGGAAGGGGACACCGTAAGCCTCTCCTTCGGCCGGTATTACAGCGGCAATCTGGAGGCAACGGTGGAATATCTCAGCGAGGCAGAGGACGGAGAGCGTGTCGTTTTGTTTTCCTCGAACCGGGGACTGACAGATCTGCTGGCAGTGCGGGCCGTCTCCGCAGAGCTGGTCTATCAGGAATACACCGGCCTGCGCGTCCCCACGAAGGCCCTTTACCGCTATTATGTAGGCTATCTCTCCGATGAGGACGGCCAGAAGCTAACAGAGGGCGAGACCGTTACCCTGACCCTTGGGGGCGTGGAATATGAGGCCTTCGTCTCGGAGATCGGCTCCGCCAACGCCTACGGCGAGCTGGCGGATGGGGTAGAATCCGGCAGCGAGGAGGACACCCGCCCCAAACGGCGGCAGGTGGTGTTCTGCTGGGCCTGGGCGGATGAGGACGCACCGGATTTCTCCTCCGGCGGCGGCACCGTCACGACGGCGGACGGGTCGGAGACCTTGGCGGTCACCAATTACTATGACTACGATGAGGAGACCGACCGGATGTGCGTATTCACCATGACCGGCCTCCAGGCGGAGCGGAAAAAGGTCTCCCTTATCTTCGCGGGAGAGGAATACTGCCTCGTCTCCTCGGACGGCACAGACGCCCTGCGGGAGGGCAACGAGGTGATCGTCCAGGCTACAGAGCTACACAATGGAAAGGTATTCTGAGAAAGAGCGCATATATGACTGACATGGCCATCGAGCAGCGGATCGCCGTTGTGAAGGAAAACATAGACCGGGCCGGCGGGACCGGACGGGTCACGCTGGTAGGCGTGGCCAAAACGAAGCCGGCAGAGCTGGTCCGCCGGGCCATTGCCGGCGGGCTGGACACCATCGGGGAGAATTACGTCCAGGAGATACGGGACAAGGGCGCGGCCGGGGCCTATGAGGGCGCGGCGGTGCACATGATAGGCCATCTCCAGACCAACAAGGTCAAATATGTGGCCGGGAAGGTGGCGCTCATCCAGTCTGTGGACTCTCCCGCCCTGCTGGAGGCCATTTCCCGCCGGGCGGCGGGCCTGGGCACGGTCCAGGATGTGCTGATCGAGGTAAACATCGGCGGCGAGGCAGGCAAATCAGGCATCGCGCCGGAGGCGCTGGAAGCGCTTTTCCAATCTGCGGCGAATTTGAGCAGCGTGCGCATCCGGGGGCTGATGGCCATTCCCCCGGCAGAAAATACCAGGGCTTATTTTGCGCCCATGTATCACCTTTTTGTTGACAATAGCGCAAAAAAATACGATAATGTTACTATGGAGTTTTTATCCATGGGTATGTCGGACGACTATGAGGACGCGGTCAAAGAGGGCGCGAATATGGTTCGCGTCGGCTCGTTCATATTTGGTGCCCGGGATTATGGAGCTGCCCGTTAAGCGGGACGCTGGTAAAATATAAAGCAGGAGGCAGAGCATGGGGCTTTTAGATGATTTGAAAAAACTGACACGGCCTTACGACGAGGAGGAGGATTTCTTCGACGACGATGAGATGGAAGACGATCCGGAGCCTACCGTCGTTGCGCCCAGGGCGGAGCGCCAGGAGCGGCGCAACCCCTTCGCCGATACCGGTTCCTCCGTGGTTGAGGAGCGGGCCGTGCCGAAAAAGGACAACAAGGTGGTAAACATCCACACCACCACCGCCGTGCAGGTGGTGCTGGCAAAGCCGGAGCGGTTCGAGCAGGCTGCGGAGATAGCAGATCACCTGCGGGAAAAGCGCACTGTGGTGATAAATCTGGAGACCACCAACAAGGACGTAGCCCGGCGGCTGGTGGATTTCCTGTCCGGCGTGGCCTACGCAAACGACGGCAAGATCAAGAAGGTCGCCATCAACACCTACATAATCACCCCCTACAATGTGGACATCATAGGGGATCTGATCGACGAGCTGGAAAATAACGGCGTATACATTTAACCCTTGTTGTAAGCGCCGAAATAGCATTATAAATACAGATATATGCGCCGCCTATGGCGGGCCGCAGAGAAAGGAAAGGGTCACAAGATATGGTCACAGCACAGGATATACAGGAAAAAACATTCGAAAAAGCCAAAAAAACCGATGGCTACAACATGGATCAGGTGGATGAATTCCTGGATGAGCTGGCGGCTGCCTTCACATCCCTTGCCAAGGAGAACGCATCCCTGAAGGGCAGGCTCCGGGTGATGGTGGAGAAGGTGGAGGAATACCGCCAGACCGAGGACTCCATGCGCCTGGCCCTTCTCTCCGCTCAGAAGCTCTCCGCCCAGATCGAATCGGAGGCCAAGGAGCGGGCGGACACCATGCTGGCAGAGGCCAAGGACACCGCCGACCGCATGACCCGTCAGGCTGCCGACAGCGTCGCCAACGAGCAGGCCAAGCTGGAGGAGGCCAAGAAGGCCACGGATAAATTCTTTGAGCATATGCGCGTCGTCTGCGAGAAGCAGCTCGCCTTTTATGAAAAGCTGTCCACCATGCAGCTGGTAGGCGGCGATCAGGAGCCGGAAGCCAAGGAGCAGCCGAAGACCGCCAAGGACAAGGCTGTGGACGACACTGTCCGCAGCATAGAGGCCTCCGCCGTGACGGCAGCGCTGGAGGAACCGGACACCCTCACCGTGGATACCGACCTTCCCGAGGAGGAGGAGGAGCCCACCCGCCTGTATCCTATGGACGCTCAGCAGAAGAAGAAAAAGCGCAGCTCCTTCGATGATTTCAGCTTTGACGACGAGGACATCTGATATAAGGCTATCATGCTGACCCCCATGGGCGGAGCGATCGCTCCGCCCTTGCGGACTATTACCGGAGGAATTTTGCGAAACCTTTAACACCAAGCAGCATATCAAATTTCTATTACTTATTAATTATACAACCGTTGGAGAGAAATACTATGGCCATGGATTATAACGCGACGGTCAATCTGCCGAAAACAGCCTTCCCCATGCGGGCGGGCCTGCCCAAGCGCGAGCCGGAGATGCTGGCAGCCTGGGAGAAGCTGGATCTGTACCACGAAATGCTCAAGCGCAACGAGGGAAAGCCCCGCTTCATCCTGCATGACGGCCCTCCGTTTTCAAACGGCAACCTTCACATGGGCACGGCCCTGAACAAATGCCTCAAGGACTTCATCAACCGCTATAAGAGCATGACCGGCTACCAGGTGCCCTATACCCCCGGCTGGGACAACCATGGTATGCCCATCGAATCTGCCATCATCAAGGAGCAGAAGCTCAACCATAAGGCCATGAGCGTGTCGGAGTTCCGCACCGCCTGCCATGAATACGCTGAGCATTACCTGGACGTACAGCGCCAGGGCTTCAAGCGTCTGGGCGTTCTGGGCGACTGGGATAATCCCTATAAGACCATGAACCACAAGTTCGAGGCCCAGGAGGTCAAGGTCTTCGGCAAAATGTACGAAAAGGGCTACATCTACAAGGGCAAAAAGCCTGTGTATTGGTGCCCCAAGGATGAGACGGCCCTGGCCGAGGCGGAGATCGAATACTCCGAGGACGAGTGCCAGTCCATCTATGTGAAATTCCGGGTCAAGGACGACCAGGGCAAGCTCGGCCAATACTGCGATCTGAACGAGCTCTACTTCGTCATCTGGACCACTACCACCTGGACCATCCCCGGCAACTTGGCTATCTGCCTGAATGCAGATCTTGACTATGTCCTGGCAAAGCAGTCCAACGGGGAGACCTATATCCTGGCCCGGGGCCGGATGGAAGCCTTCCAGAAGGCCGCCGGCCTGGAGCATCTGGAGATCCTGGCCGAGATGAAGGGCAGCGAATTCGAGCTGATGACCGCCACCCACCCCCTGTTTGATCGGGAGAGCGTGGTCATTCTGGGCGATCATGTCACCCTGGACGCCGGTACCGGCTGCGTTCACACCGCTCCCGGCCACGGCCAGGAGGACTATGAGGTCTGCCGCAAATACGACGCCTCCGGCAGGACCAATATCGGCATGCTGGTGCCGGTGGACGATCAGGGCAAAATGAACGAGGCCGCCGGCCCCTACGCCGGTCTGACCACCGATCAGGCGAATCAGAAGATCTATGCCGACCTGCTCTACTGCGGGGCGCTGATCGCCAGCGAGACCATCACCCACCAATACGCCCACTGCTGGCGCTGCCACAGCCCCATCCTCTATCGGGCCACCGACCAGTGGTTCTGCTCTGTGGACGCCTTCAAGGAGGACGCTGTCCGGGCCGCCCGGAAGGTCCACTGGAACCCCGAGTGGGGCGCGGACCGGATGGAGAGCATGATCCGGGAGCGGGCGGACTGGTGCATCAGCCGCCAGCGCCGCTGGGGCCTTCCCATCCCTGTGTTTTACTGCGGAGACTGCGGCAAGCCCGTCTGCACGGAGGAGACCATCAACTCCGTTTCCAGAATTTTCGGCGAGAAGGGCTCCAACGCCTGGTTCGATCTGCCGGCAGAGGAGCTGTTGCCGGAGGGCTTCACCTGCCCCCACTGCGGCGGTAAGGTGACGGAAAAGGAGACCGATACCCTGGACGGCTGGTTCGATTCCGGCTCCACCCATATCGCCTCCATGGAGCTGGACGCACCCGGCACCTGGCCCGCCGACCTGTATCTGGAGGGCGGCGATCAGTTCCGGGGCTGGTTCCAGTCGAGCCTGCTCACCTCCGTAGCCGTAAAGGGCGAGGCCCCCTATAAGGGCGTTCTGTGCCACGGCTGGACCGTGGACGGGGAGGGCCGGGCCATGCACAAGAGCCTTGGCAACGGCGTCGCCCCGGACGAGCTGACGGAGAAATACGGCGCAGATCTGTGCCGCCTGTGGGCCGCCAGCGCCGACTTCCGGCTGGATATGCGCTGCTCCACCCCCATTTTCAAGCAGCTCTCCGATAAATATCTGAAAATCCGGAACACCGCCCGGTTCATCCTTGGAAACCTGGACGGCTTCGACCCCAACACAGACCTGGTGCCGCTGGAGGATATGCTGCCCCCCGATCGCTGGGCGCTCAGCCGCTGCGCGGCCCTGATCGAGAAGGCCCTTGCAAGCTATGAAAAATATGAGTTCTGGAGCGTGACCTACGCCATCCACAACTTCTGTGTGGTGGATATGTCCAACATCTATCTGGACATCGTGAAGGACCGGCTGTACTGCGAGGCGCCGGGAAGCGTTCCCCGCCGTAGCGCCCAGACCGCCATCTGGTATGTGCTGGACGCCATGGTGCGCCTGCTGGCCCCCATCCTGTCCTTCACCGCCGATGAGATCTGGCTGACCATGCCCCACCGGGCGGAGGACGACGGCCGGAACGTCATGCTGAACGATATGCCTTCCGCTCATCAGGAGTGGAAGCTGTCCCCGGAGGACGAGCTTTTCTGGGAGGACAGCCTGCATCTGCGGAACGATGTGAACAAGGCCCTGGAGCTGGCCCGCGCCGAAAAGACCATCGGCAAGCCCCTGGACGCCAAGGTCACCATCCATGTAGGCCCGGAGGCCCGGGAGACCATGGACCGGGTAGCGAAGCAGCATCTGGAGGCGTTCTTCATCGTCTCCGAGGCTGAGCTTTCCGACGAAGAAGGCCCCGGATGGGCCGGCACAGAGGTGCCCGGCGTCACCATCCAGGTGGAGCCCTCTCAGGCTCCCAAGTGCGTCCGCTGCTGGACCCACAGCAGCACCGTGGGCTCCGACGATGCCCATCCCCAGCTCTGCGCCCGCTGCGCCAGAGCCCTGAAGGAAATGGGCCTATAAAAACGAGGAGGGAACTACAGTGGTCTATGCGATCGCTACCGTGCTGGTGCTTATTCTGGACCAGGCGGTGAAGTTCTGGACAACAAAAAATATCCTGCTGGACGCCATCGGGGATGAGTGCGCGACGCTGATCCCCGGCGTCATCCACCTGACCAACGTCCACAACTACGGGGCGGCCTTCAGCATTCTGGAAAACGCCCGGTGGCTGCTGGTGCTGGTCTCGCTGATATTCGTCATCGCCATCATCGTCCTTATCAGCATGGAGATCATACACACGCCCTTTGCCAAATGGACGGCGGTGCTCGTGATGGCCGGAGCCCTGGGCAACTGCATCGACCGGGTGCTGTATGGCTACGTGGTGGATATGTTTGAGCTGGAGTTCATGAACTTCGCCGTGTTCAACGTGGCGGATATGTTCATCACCGTCTGTGGTATCCTGTTCTGCATACACGTCATCGTATACAAGGAACCGGAGGCCGTGCGCAGCGCCAACGAATCCCCGGCGGCCCGCCGCCGCAGGGAGGAGCAGGAGGCCAAGGAGCAGCCCTATTCCCGCATCCCTCACAGGGGCGAGCACAGGAGCCTGGAGGACGATCTGCGTCTGGACGACCCGGACGACCCCTTTTCCGAGTGGGGCTTTGGGGACGTGGTAGACGACACACCCCGGACGCCGACAAAGGATGAAGAAAAAAAGCCCGCGCCGCCCCGCCATGCGAAGGCACCGGCGGAGGAGCAGCCCAGGCGAAGCACAAGACAGCCGGAGGAGCCGACACGCTCCGGACGCCGGACAGCCAAGGTCCCGGAGGAGCCGCCGGAACGCCCCCGCCGCCGGGCAAAGGCCGGGGAGGAGGCTCTGGAGGAGCCCCGCAGCCATGTCCGTGCCGTAAAGCCGGAGGAAACGGCAGACCGCGACGCTGCCGCTCCTGCCAAGCGGCCCTCCGCCACCAGGTCTCAGGAACCGGCGCAGCCGACCGGAAAGCGGGCAAGAGCCGTGGAAGCGCCCGACTATGGGGACATAGACGATATCCTCTCCTCCACTGATGAGGTCGAGGAGGAGACCTATTCTGTAGAGGATATCCTCTCTGAATTTGGAGACCTATGACCGAAAAGCATATAGAGATCACAGCACAGGAGAGCGGGGACAGGATCGACGCTCTCCTTGCCTTTCATCCGGATATCCGCAGCCGCAGCCAGGCCGCCCGCTTGCTGGAGCAGGGCCTGGTCACCATAAACGGCGCAGCCGTTGGAAAGAGCTGCCGGGTAACCGCCGGAGAGACCATCTCCGTTACCATCCCGGAGGCGGCCGCCGCCACCGTCCAGGCCCAGGATATCCCCCTGGATGTGGTATATGAGGACGGGGACGTGATCGTGGTGAACAAGCCCAGAGGCATGGTGGTCCATCCCGCCCCCGGCCATCCGGATGAGACGCTGGTGAACGCCCTGCTGGCCCACTGCGGCTCCTCCCTATCCGGGGTAGGCGGAGAAATGCGCCCCGGCATCGTCCACCGCATCGACAAGGACACCAGCGGCCTTATCATCGCCGCAAAAAACGACCGGGCCCATCAGGCCCTGTCCGCCCAGCTGAAGGACCGTTCGCTTTCAAGGATATACGACGCCGTCGTCCACGGCTCCATCCATGACGACGCCGGCACGGTGAACGCCCCCATCGGCCGGGACCCCCGCAATCGCCAGAAAATGGCGGTTACGGATAAAAACAGCCGCCCTGCCGTCACCCACTGGGAGGTGCTGGCCAGATACAGCCGCTATACCTATGTCCGCTGTCGGCTGGAGACCGGCCGCACCCATCAGATACGGGTGCACATGGCCCACATCAGCCACCCACTCCTGGGGGACACCGTATACGGCGGCCGCCGGGACAAGGGGCTGGAGACCCAACACCTCCACGCCCGGGGCCTTAAATTCATCCACCCCGCCACCGGGGAGCAGATCCAGCTCTGGACAGACCTGCCGGACTGGTTCCAGACGGCTTTGGACAAGCTGGGCCCGCCCCTGGAATAAAAAGCTCGCCGTTCCGCTTAATGGGAGGAGCCGTTTTATGACCGCGTTAGCCGTATATCTGTTTTTTGGCCTGACCCTGGCCTGGCGTATTCTCCCGGAGCAGCGGGGGACGGTAAAGTGCTGGCTGGGCCTGGTGTTCGGCTGTGTGGCCCTGATGTGGCTGCCGTGCCTGTTCGCCTTTTTCCTTGGCTTCACCCTGCCAGCCCAATATGCCGCTCTGGCCGTGGCCGCCGGGGGCGGCCTGGCGCCGCTGTTTATCCGGCCAAGGGATAAGCTGCTGGACATGATAAAGCCCCCCAGGGCCTGGGCCGAGCCCTCTCACAGCGACCTGACAGGTCTGCTTCTGGCGGTGATGGCCACCTGCTTCTGCGCCTATCTGCTCCACACCCATGTGATACTGGAGCAGGAGGATGGGAGTCTTTGGGTGGGCCAGAGCACCTATGGGGATCTGGCCATGCACTTGGGCTTTATCGAGAGCCTTTACCAGCAGGGGACCTTTCCCCCGGAATACAGCATCTACCCCGGCCAGCAGCTGGACTATCCCTTCCTGGTGGACGCGGCCTCCGCAAGCCTGCGGTTTTTTGGGCTGAGCCTGCGCATGTCCGTCATCGTGCCCAGCCTGGTGATGCTGTTCTGCGTATTTTTCGGCTTCTGGCTTCTGGCCTGGAAGATCATCCGGCGCACGGCTCCCACCATAGCGGCCTGGCTGTTATTCACCTGCAACGGAGGCTTTGGCTTCTGCTATTTCTTCGGCGGAGCCTACTCCTTCTCCGATATCCTTACCGGCTATTACACCACCCCCACCAATCTGGTGGATCAGGATATCCGCTGGGTGAACGTGATCTGCGACATGCTGATTCCCCAGCGCACCACCATGGCCGGCTGGTGCGTGGTGCTGGCGGCTATCTTCCTGCTCATCACCGCTTTGGAAAAGACCGCCGCCGGTTCCGGCGGCCGCCGGGAATTTCTCATCTTGGCCGTGACGGCGGGGGCCATGCCCATGATACACACCCACAGCTTTCTGGCGCTGGGCGTGCTGTCCGCGGCCTGGTTTTTCTGCTGGCTTCCCAAATGCCGGCGGGACGGGCAGGCGAAGGCGCTTGTCATAAACTACGTGCTGTATGGGGCCGTATGCCTGGCCTTGGCCGTGCCCCAGCTCATCCTGTGGACCTTCGACTCTGTCAGCGGAGGCAATATGCTCCAATGGAACCTGGGCTGGGTGGCCGAAGGGAACTGGTTCTTCTTCTGGATCGTGAACTGCGGCGTGGTGTTCATCGCCATGTGGCCCATGCTGTTCTTCCTTCGGGGCGAGAAGGCCCGCCTGTTCATCGGCGCGGCAGCGGTGTTCCTGCTGGCGAACGTAGTGGCCTTCCAGCCGAACCTTTATGACAACAACAAGCTGCTGTATATCTGGTTCATGATAACGGACATTCTGGTCTGCGACTGGCTCTGGGAGGGCTTCCGGCAAATGAAAAGCCGCCCCCTCCGGGCGACGGTGGCGGGGGCGCTTGTATTTCTCGGCACCTTTTCCGGCATACTTTCCATGCTGCGGGAGGCCGTCAGCGAATATCAGCTCCTGTCCGGAGAGCAGGCGGCGGCGGCGGAATTCATTCAGGAGAACACTCCGGCGGACAGTCTGTTTCTCACCGCCACCGTCCACACCAATCCCGTATCTGTCCTGACCGGGCGGAGCATCCTGTGCGGGCCTGGCCTGTATCTTTATTACCACGGCGTCAGCTATCAGGAGCGAGAGGCCCAGGTGGCCCTGATGTATTCGGACAGCGCCGCCTTTGAGGAATACGCCGCCCTTTACGGTGTAGACTATGTCTATATCGGCAGCAGCGAATACGCAAATTATGGTGTGGATTACACATATTTCGCAGAGACCTATGAGCTGATCTATCAGTCTGAGACCATCAGCATTTTCCGGATTTCCTAGAGGTTGCTGCAGCAAGTATCTGTATTTATGGAGGTAGACCCAATGAAAAAAATATTATCCGTCCTGCTGGCCCTGGGAATGACCCTGTCCCTGACCGCCTGCGGCTCCGCCGGCGAGGAGAGCGCAGAGACGCTCCCGAAGACCACCGCCACCCCCACGGCCGAGGAGCTGCAGGCAGCCTCGGAATCGGACGCGGCAGCGCTGGCAGATGAATTCCAGTCGTCCCAGGCCTCCGATACGGACGCCGCGGCGGCAGAGGATGAGGAAGCCGCACCGGTCGAGGAGACCGGGGACGCGGAAGCAGAGTCCCTGGACGAGAGCGCCTATGAGACCGCTCTGGAATATATCGGCCTGACCGTGGAGGAGCTTTACGCCGCCATCGGCGAGCCGTCGGACGCGCAATACGCCGCCTCCTGTCTCCAGGAGAACGCAGAGGACGGGATGCTGTTTTATGACGGGTTCTATATCTGGTCCCTGCGCACGGAGGATTCGGAGATCATCTATCAGGTATACCTGAACGACTGACCGGAGAGCATATGCAGAAGCTGAAAGCACTGATCGTAAAATACCGGGAGGCCATCAGCTATCTCATATTCGGCGGCCTGACCACGCTGGTGAGTCTGGGGACGTACGCCCTGTTCGTGGGCGGCCTGGGCCTGCCGGTAACAGGAGGAAACGTCCTCAGCTGGATATGTGCCGTGGCCTTCGCTTTCGTCACCAACAAGCTGTGGGTGTTCCGCTCTGAGAGGCGGGGTCTTGCCGCCTGGCTGCTGGAGGCGGTAAAATTCGTGGCCGGGCGTCTGGCCACCGGAGCTGTGGAGCTGTTCGGCCTGCCGCTGCTGATGCACCTGGGCCTTGACCAGACCATCCTCGGCATAGAGGGGGCCGCCGCCAAGGTGGTGGTGACCGTCGTGGTAATTATCCTGAACTATTTCATCTCCAAATTTATTGTATTCCGAAAGCAGAAGGAGGATAAGCCGGATGCGTGACCGTATTGTGGGTCTCGTCATGATCGCGCTTGGCGTGGTTATTTTGGTGTTTGCCCTGTGGCTGTCCCGGCTGCTGCCCGTCCGGTTCAGCGGCTGGTGGCGCGGCACCGTCGCTATTCTGGGCGTTTTCTCCGTCCTTGCCGGCATCGGCATTCTCGTTGATAAAAAAGATAAGGACTGATCCCGGCTGAAAAAATTGCGCCTCCGGACAGAGAGCTCTCTGTCCGGGGGCACTGTTTTTGTCGCTCAGTCCTCCGGGATATATCGCCCCTCCAGGGCCTTGTTTTCCAGCAGCCGGATGCTCCCGTCCGGCGCGAGCTGATAGAGCCGGTATATAACGACCTGCAAAATATCTCCCCGGGCCACCGGGCGGCGCTGGAGGCTGCGGCGGACGGTCACGGAGGCGTTCCCCGTCTGAAGCGTCACCTCCCAATGGCTGCCCCGGAAGGACACATCCTCCACCACGCCGGGCTGGGCCCCATCCAGAAGGGCTTTATACTTTTCATTGTCCGGGCGGAAGGCCTCCACAAACTCCGGGCGTATCAGCGCCCTGGCCCCGGCAGGCGGCTCCGGGAAGCCCACGAAGCGCCAGTCTCCCTCAATGGCCGGAACGCCGGTAACGAACCGGGCCACGAAGGAGGACGCCGGTTTTAAATATATCTCCGCCGGGGCGCCGATCTGCTCCACCCGGCCCTGATTGGTGACGATGATCTGGTCGGCCACCTCCAGCGCCTCCTCCTGGTCGTGGGTGACGAAGATGCTGGTGATGCCCACGCGGGCGATCATCCCCTTCAGCCACTGGCGCAGCTCCTGACGCACCTTGGCGTCCACGGCGGCAAAGGGCTCGTCCAGGAGCAGGAGCCGGGGACTGGGGGCCAGGGCACGGGCAAAGGCCACCCGCTGCTTCTGTCCGCCGGACAGCTCGCTGGGATAGCGCTTTTCAAGCCCCGTCAGACCCACCAGTCCGACAAGCTCGCTCACCCGCTCCCTGATCTCCTTTTTGCTCTTTTTCTGCACCTCCAAGCCGAAGGCGATATTATCCCACACGGTCATATAGCGAAACAGCGCGTAATTCTGAAATACAAAGCCTATCCCCCGCTGACTGCCGGGGACCTCGTTCACAAGCTGACCGTTTATCCATATCTCCCCGGAATCCGGGGCCTCCAGGCCGGCGATCATGCGCAGGATGGTGGTCTTGCCGCTGCCGGAGGGCCCCAGCAGGGCGGCCAGCCGTCCCTTTTCGATGGAAAAGGAGATATCCTCCGAGGCCCGGAAGCTGCCGAAGCTCTTATTTATATGCTTTAGCTCTACATACATGTCATTGCCCCTCCTTTTTCCCGTTCTTCCCGGCGATATGCTCCACCACGGACCGCAGCACCAGCAGGACGATCGCCATGATGACCAGCAGGGAGGACACCGCGAAGGCCGCGGTAATGGAGTCCGCCGTGCCGGACATATAGAGCGCGTCTATCTCCAGGGGCAGCGTGAAGGTCCTGCCTCTGGTCTTGGATACGGCATAGACCGCGCCGAATTCCCCCAGGGCCCGGGCCGTGCATAAAATGATCCCATACAGCAGGGCCCATTTGATCTGGGGCAGGGTGATTTTTCGGAATATCCGCCAGCCTCCGGCCCCCATCAGGGCGGCAGCCTCCTCCTCGTCCCGGCCGTTGGCATTCATCACGGGGATAAGCTCCCGGGAGACGAAGGGGAAGGTGACGAAAATGGTGGCCAGCACCACGCCGGGGACGGAGAACACCAGGGATATATCCGTCCCGAGCAGGTCGTTCAGCCACTCCACCGCCGGGGTGGCCCAGCCGGAGCGGCCGAAGGTCATGATATAGGCAAGACCCGCGATGACCGGAGAGATGGAAAAGGGAATATCAATGGCCGCAGCCAGCACCCCCTGGCCCCGGAAGCGGAATTTTGTCAGCAGCCAGGCCGCCATCAGACCGAAGAAGGTATTTACCAGCACGGCGATGACCGCGGCGACCAGCGTCACCCGCAGGGCAGAGGCCACATATTTCGTGCTGATGGCGGAGAAGTAATAGGCCAGGCCGTTTTTCAGGCTGTTGCCGATCACCGCCCCCAGGGGGAATATCAGCATGACCAGGACAAACAGGACGCTGACGGCGATCAGGATATATTTCCCTGCTCCGCCCCGTCGGGCCGTCGCTTTGTTTTTATACATGCTCGCCCTCCTTAGCCCAGCCGCCGGGCGGCGCGGTTCTGGATGAGATTGATGATAAACAGCAGGGCGAAGGAGATCACCAGCAGCACCAACGCGATGGCCGCCGCCCCCTCATAGTCCACATTCCCGGCGTTCAGCTTCTGCATGATGACATAGGACACCACCTGAGTGCCGTTTTTCTCGCTGTTGCCGGAGATATAAATGACGCTGCCGTATTCTCCGATGCCCCGGGCCAGAGCCAGCCCGAACCCGGCCAGCAGAGAGGGGGCCAGCTCCGGGAGAATGACCCTGAAAAACGTCCGGACACGGGAGGCTCCCAGCATTTCCGCCGCCTCCTCATACTGTCCGTCCAGCCCCTCCAGCACCGGCTGCACCGCCCGCACCACGAAGGGGATGCCCACGAATACCAGGGCGATAGTCAGCCCTACCCGGGTATAGGACCCCTGGATGCCGAAATTCAGAAGAAATTTTCCCATAATCCCCTGGTCGGAGTACATCCGGGAGAGGGTGATGCCCGCTACCGCCGTGGGCATGGCAAAGGGCAGCTCGATGAGCCCATCCAGTATCCGCTTGCCGGGGAAGGAATAGCACACCAGCACCCAGGCCAGTATCAGCCCGAACACCACATTCACCGCCGCCGCGATGAAGGAGCATAAAAGGCTGGTCCCGAAGGCCTTCAGAACGTTAGCCTTTGTGATGACTGCGAAAAACTCCGCCGGCGTCAGGGCGAAGGCCTTACCCAGGATAGAACAGAGAGGGATCAGTATCAAAATGGACAGCATGGACACAGTAACGCCCATGGTCAGGCCGAACCCGGGAATCACCCGGGGCCGGCGGCGCTTTTTTCCCATAGCGGCCTCGTTCATCCGATCGCCTCGTAGATCTCGTCGAAAATGGCCCCGTCGTTGAAGAAATTCTCATAGGCCTGGTCCCATCCGCCGAAATCGTCAATGGTGCAAAGAGTCACGTCCAGATCGAAGGTGTCCCCATACTCCGCCAGGATGTCCTGATCGGAGGGGCGATAGCCATATTCCGCCGCGAGGCGTTGGGCCTCCTCGGAATAGAGATATTCCAGGTAATCATACGCCACCTGGGCGGTGCCGTTATCCGCCGCGTTCTCATCCACCACGGCCACGGAGGGCTCCGCCAGGATGCTGACGCTGGGGGTGATGATCTCGTACTCCCCGGGATACTCCGCCATGGTCTGGATGGCCTCGTTCTCCCAGGCGATCAGCACGTCTCCCTGTCCGTTTTCCACAAAGGTGGTGGTAGCGCCCCTGGCCCCGGAATCCATGACCAGCACATTGCTGTACAGCGCGGTCATAAATTCCTTTTGCTGCTCCTCATCCCCGTCATAGAGTTCACCGGCGTAGTACCAGGCGGCCAGGAAATTCCAGCAGGCGCCGCCGGAGGACTTGGGGTCAGGGGTGATGATCTCCACGCCGTCCGCAAGCAGGTCGTCCCAGTCTTGGATGTCCTTCTCATTTCCGGCCCGCACCAGAAATACGATGGTGGAGGTATAGGGAGAGGAGCTTTCCGGCAGCTCGTCAATCCAGCCGGATTCTATCAGGCCGGCCTGCTCGATCAGGGTGATGTCATGAGCCAGGGCCAGGGTGACCACATCCGCATCCGCCCCCTCGATGACAGACCGGGCCTGGGAGCCGGAGCCGCCGTGGGACTGGATGATCTCCACCTCCTGGCCGGTCTCCTCCAGATACCAGGCCGCGAACAGCTCATTATATGCCTCATACAGCTCCCGGGTGGGGTCGTATGATACGTTGGTGATGGTGATAACGTCGCTGTCCCCGGAGCCGCCGCAGGCGGTCAGGGCCGCCAGCAGCAGCGCCGCGACCAGAACGGGAACGATTTTTCTGATGATACGAAGCATAAAATTCCTCCTTTTTACGCAAACGTTTGTGTTCTGTTTTTTCCTCTTTTGTCTCTTAAAAAGCGGTTGAAAAATCGCGCAAATATGCTATACTCAAGAAACAGCATGGAAAAATCATGCCACGTTTTTTCCTGTCTGACAATCTAAATTATACAATCGTTTGCATTTATTTGCAAAAGGAGGCATCGCCTATGTCCCTGAAGGAGATCGCCGCCATGACCGGCACATCCGTATCCACCGTGTCCAGGGTACTGAGCGGAAAAAGCCCCAAATGCGCCTCCCAGCCGGTGGCGGATAAAATACGGGCCGCCGCCCGGGAGCTGGGCTATGTGCCGAATCAGTACGCCAGGGCGCTGAAAACCGGAGCCGGAGAGCAGCCGGTCCCATGGAGGGTAGCGGTGGTGGTGTTCCGCCTGTCCTCCCTGGCGGAGGACCCGTTTTTCGAGGAGCTCTACCGCTGTGTGGAGACAGAACTGCTGGCCCGGGGCTGTCAGGTGCGGCTGCTGGCCCAGCCGGATGGGGCGGCGATGGAGGAGCTATCCGCCGCAGACGGCGTCGTTTTGCTGGGCCGGTGCGATCAGGCCCATATCGCCGCCGTCCGGGACCGGAACCGGAGCCTGGTAGGGCTCTGGCGCAACCCCATGGAGGGCGAGCTTGACCAGGTCTTTTGCAGCGGCGAAAAGGCCGCTCAGGCAGCGGTGGATTATCTTATACACCTGGGCCACCGGGATATTGCCTATATCGGGGACGGCTCCGCCGAGGGGCGGTTCGTGGGCTACACCCACGCCCTGCTGGCCCATCAGATCCCCATCCGTCTGCCCCTGGTATATGAGACCGGCCAGGCCAGAGAGGAGGGCCGGGCCGCCATGGAGCGGCTCCTGGAGGATAAGCGGGCCACGGCGGTCCTCTGCGCCAACGACTGGACGGCGCTCGGGGCGCTGGAGGCGCTGAATGCCCATAAAAGCCGGAAGGAACCCCCTATCTCCGTCATCTCCATCGACAACATCGAGCTCTCCGCCCGCGCCGTCCCCATGCTGACCACCATGAACATCCCCCGCCGGGACATGGCCCATCTGGCCGTGACCCTGCTGATCGACCGGCTGGAACGGGGACACAGCGAATACCTGTCCCTGGAGCTCCCCGCACGGCTGATGGAGCGGGACAGCTGCTATGTGAAGGTATAATTTTCCGCCGCGGCTTATCCCATAATAAGACACGACTGCGCCCGGGGGAGGGCGGCCCCTGCAAAACCCACCGAAAAACAGGAAAATTTTCTGCGGATGCGCTATTTCCTATTGACTTTATAGGGAATTGTGATATACTAGCCTCAGGGATAAGATAAATCCTATGGAAATAATCAAGAACGCGAGGCGATTTTATGTATGTATATGCGGACAATGCCGCAACCACCCAGGTAAGCCAGCGTGCGCTGGATGCCATGCTCCCCTGCTTCCGGGAGTTTTACGGCAACGCTTCCTCTCTCCACACCCCGGGACAGAAGGCGGCGGAGCTGCTCCAGCAGGCCCGGGAGGACGTGGCCGCCGCCATCAACGCAGACCACAAGGAGATCTATTTCACCTCCGGCGGCAGCGAGGCGGACAATCAGGCCATTCTTACCGCCGCCCAGATCGGTGCGCGCAAGGGAAAAAAGCACATCATCTCCACCGCCTTTGAGCATCACGCCGTTCTCCACACCCTGGAGAAGCTGAAAAAGCAGGGCTACGATATCACCCTGCTGGACGTACACGAAAACGGCGTGGTGACGGCGGAGGACGTGGCTGCCGCCATCCGGGAGGACACAGCTCTGGTGACGGTCATGTTTGTGAATAACGAGATCGGCACCGTCCAGCCCATCCGGGAGATCGGCGCGGTATGCCGGGAGAAGGGCGTTTTGTTCCACACCGACGCGGTGCAGGCCGTGGGTCATATCCCCGTGGATGTGAAGGAAATGAACATCGATATGCTCTCCCTCTCCGGCCACAAATTCCACGCCCCCAAGGGCGTGGGGGCCATGTATGTCCGGAAGGGCATCCCCGTCTCCATCCTTATCGAGGGAGGTCAGCAGGAGCGGGGCAAGCGGGGCGGCACGGAAAACATCCCCGGCATTGTGGGCATGGCCGCCGCGCTGAACGAAGCTTTGGAGACCCAGGAGCAGGACATAGCCCATCTGTCCGCCATGAGAGACCGGCTGATCGAGGGACTTTCCGAGATCCCCCATTCCCGCCTGAACGGCGACCGGGAACGCCGCTGCCCCGGCACGGTAAACTTCTGCTTTGAGGGCATCGAGGGGGAGAGCCTGCTGCTCCTTCTGGACGACAGGGGCATCGCCGCCTCCTCCGGCAGCGCCTGCA
This sequence comes from Oscillospiraceae bacterium, assembly GCA_021203045.1. Taxonomy (GTDB): domain Bacteria; phylum Bacillota; class Clostridia; order Oscillospirales; family Oscillospiraceae; genus CAJOIG01. The sequence continues at coordinate 42,599 of JAJQBY010000136.1, forward strand.
CCTCCGGCTCCCTGGACCCCAGCCACGTGCTGCTGGCCCTTGGCCTGCCCCATGAGGTGGCCCACGGCAGCCTCCGGCTCAGTCTTTCGGCGGATATCACCCCGGAGCAGATCGACTATATTATCGCCTCCGTGACGGAGGTGGTGGAATACCTGCGGAACATGTCCCCTGTGTGGGACGAGCTGGAGCGGGGCGTTCTGAAGCATCAGATATAAGAAAGGAGAAGACCACAATGGCTCTTTACAGCGATAAGGTAATGGATCATTTCCAGCATCCCCGGAATGTGGGGAAGATGGAGGACGCAGACGGCATCGGCGAGGTGGGAAACGCCAAATGCGGTGACATCATGCGGATGTATATAAAGGTAGATGAGGAAAAGCGCATCTCCGATGTGAGCTTTATCACCTTCGGCTGCGGCAGCGCCATCGCCAGCTCCTCCATGGCCACGGAGATGATCAAGGGCAAGCCCATTGACGAGGTGCTCACCCTGACAAACCAGGCGGTGACGGAGGCCCTGGACGGCCTGCCCGCCCACAAGCTCCACTGCTCCGTCCTGGCGGAGGAGGCAGTGAAGGCCGCCGTGAAGGACTACTATGACAAAAACGGCATCCCCTATGACCCGGAGACCCTGAAGGAGGGCGAGTGTGCCGCCTGTCATTTAAATGATGTCCACCCCGACAACCCCTGACAAGAACGGAAAAAAGGCTCTGGTGGCCATGTCCGGCGGCGTGGACAGCAGCGTGGCCGTCCTGCTGATGCAGCAGGCAGGCTTTGACTGCATCGGCGTCACCATGAAGCTGTTTTCCGACGAGACGAAGGCCGAAAAGACCTGCTGCTCCCTGGATGACGTGTCCGGCGCCCGCTCCGCCGCCCATCGCCTGGGTATCCCTTATTACGTCTTCGACTACACGGCCCGGTTCGATGAGAGCGTCATCCGCCGGTTCGTGCAGGTCTATGAGGAGGGAGGCACGCCCAACCCCTGCATCGACTGCAACCGCTATCTGAAATTCGGCAGTCTGTACGAGCGTGCAAGGCTCCTGGGCTGCGAATATATCGCCACCGGCCATTACGCCCGCATCCGGCAGGGGCCGGGGGGACGGTGGCTTCTGAAAAAGGGCCTGGACAGCGCCAAGGACCAGAGCTATGTGCTGTATATGCTGACCCAGGAGCAGCTGGCCCACACCCGCTTCCCCCTGGGGGATATGACCAAGGAGGAGGCCCGGGCCATGGCGGCGGAAAACGGCCTTTTGAACGCCCACAAGCGGGACAGCCAGGATATCTGCTTCGTCCCGGACGGGGACTACGCCGCCTTCATCCGCCGGTATACCGGCCGCGATTACCCCCCCGGGGATTTTATAGACGAGTCCGGTCGGGTGCTGGGCCGCCACAGGGGCGCCATCGGCTATACCATCGGCCAGCGGCGTGGCCTGGGCGTGGCGGCGGAAAAGCCCCTGTATGTCTGCCGCAAGCGGCGGGAGGACAACGCCATCGTCCTGGGAGGCAATGAGAAGCTGTTTTCCGCCACCCTGCTGGCAAACGATCTGAACCTGATCGCCGTTCCCCGGCTGGAGGGACCGCTCCGCTGCCGGGCCAGAGTCCGCTATCGCCAGGCGGAGCAGTGGGCCACGGCGGAGCAGACGGGGGAGGACACCCTCCGCGTCACCTTCGACCAGCCCCAGCGGGCCATCACCCCCGGCCAGGCCGTGGTGCTGTATGACGGGGACACGGTGATCGGCGGCGGAACAATATTTCAAACGGAGGAGCTATAAGCCAATGAACAGAGAAAATGCTTGGGCCCTTCTGGCCCAGTATAATCAGGACCCCTTCCATCTCCGCCACGCCCTGACGGTAGAGGGCGTCATGCGCTGGTTCGCAAGCGACCTGGGCTACGGGGACGAGGCGGATAAGTGGGCCATCGTGGGCCTTTTGCACGATCTGGATTTCGAGCAGTACCCCGAGCAGCACTGCATCAAGCAGCAGGAGCTGATGCGCGCCGCCGGCGTGGAGGAGGATATCATCCACGCCACATGCAGCCATGGATATCTTCTCACGGTGGACATAGTGCCGGAGCACGAGATGGAGAAGGTCCTCTACGGCACAGACGAGCTCACCGGCCTGATCGGGGCCGCCGCCCTGATGCGCCCGTCCAAAAGCGTCATGGACATGGAGGTCAAGAGCCTGAAAAAGAAGTACAAGCAGTCCGGCTTTGCCGCCGGATGCTCCCGGGAGGTCATCCAGCGGGGAGCGGATATGCTGGGCTGGCCCCTGGAGACTCTGATGGAAAAGACCATCCTGGCTATGCGCTCCTGCGAGAGCGACATCCAGACTCAAATGGAAAATATTTCCTGAATCAATAAGGAGCTGAGAAAATGAGAATCTCAACCAAGGGCCGGTATGCCCTGCGGACGATGGTAGACCTGGCCCAGCACAGCGACAGCGGATTGGTCACCCTGAAGGACGTGGCAGCCAGGCAGGAGCTGAGCCAGAAGTATCTGGAGCAGATCGTCACCGTCATGAGCCGGGCCGGCTTCGTCAAGGGCATACGGGGCCCCCAGGGGGGCTATAAGCTGGCCAGAGAGCCCCGGGAATACAACCTTGCGGAGATACTGCGGCTCGTGGAGGGCAGTCTGGCCCCGGTGGAATGTCTGGACGAGACGCCCAATCAGTGCGAGCACTGCGCTGTCTGCTCCACCGTGGAGATGTGGGACGGCCTCTATAAGGTGATCACCGACTACCTGGAGGGCATCACGCTCCAGGACCTCCTGGACAAGGCCAACGCCAACGCCGGGAACGACTATGTGATCTGAGATAAAGCAAGCGCCCGGACATCGGTCAGGATACCGATGTCCGGGCGCTTTTCCGGATGATATTTATTCCTTCAGCAGCGTATTTTTCTGCCGGATATACAGCAGCACGCACAGGATGAAGCCCACGGAGGAGCCGAAGTACCAGGCCCACATCAGGCCGGTGTAGCTGGCCAGAACGCTGGTCAGCACAAAGCACATGGTCACACGGACGGCGAACTCCGCCACGGTTTCCACAAAGAAGGTCATGCTCTTGCCCAAGCCCCGGAGCAGGCCGCCGGTGGTGATGATAAAGCAGATCACCGTATACACCGGGGAGATGATACGCAGGTAATTGACGCCCACCTCGATGACCTGGGCCTCTGCGTCCGCATCCACGAACAGGCCGATCAGCGCCTTGGGGAAGATCTGGAAAATGGCGATAACCACCATGGTCAGGGCGAAGCATATGCCGGTAGAGACCCAGAAGCCCTCCTTGATGCGCTTGCGCTTGCCCGCGCCCCAGCACTGGGCGGTAAAGCTGGAAAGGGCCGTGCCCATGGTGTTGAAGCTCATATAAGCGAAGTTATGCAGCTTGGAGGCCGCCTCGTAGCCGGCGATGACCGCCACGTCAAAGGTGTTCACAAGGCTTTGCAGAATGGTGTGCGTCAGGGCTACGCAGCCCTGCTGAAAAATGCTGGGCAGAGCCAGGCGGCACATCTGCTTCAGCAGGTCAAAATCGAACAGAGGGGCCTTCTCCGCCGTCTCCAGCTGTCCCACCCGGCGCAAAGCCAGCGCTGTGGACAGAACGGCGGCAACAGCCTGGCTGACGGTGGTGGCCCAGGCCGCCCCGGCCACGCCCATATTCAGGGGGCCGACGGCGATAATGTCCAGCACCACATTCAGTACGCTGGAAAACAGCAAAAAATACAACGGCCGCCTGGAATCCCCCATGCCGGTAAAAATGGAGGACGCCGTGTTATAGGCCATCATGAACAGCACACCTATGGAATAGATGGAAAGATAGCCCTTCGCATCGGCGTAAATGGTGTCGTTGGCGTTTAAAAGCGTCATCAGCGGCCCGGCCAGGCACACCCCCAGCACCGCCAGGAGAACCCCCAGAGCGGTCATGGAGATCAGGGCGGTGGAGGCGGCGCTTTTCAGCTTCTTCCAGTCCTTGGCTCCGTATATCTGGCCTATAATCACCGAGCAGCCCATGCTGGCCCCGGTGGCACAGGCGATAAAAAACAGGGTAATGGGATACGCGGCCCCGACGGCCGCCAGGCCCACGGAACCGGTAAACCGGCCCACGATAACGCTGTCCGCGATATTATACAGCTGCTGAAACGCGGTGGACAGCAGCAGCGGGATGGAAAATGCCCACAGTACCTTTAAGGGCTTTCCTTCCGTCAGATCCTGCGTAAGAAATCCCTCCTTCTCCCGCCGGCGGACGGGTCATTTTGATAAATATTTTCTATTTTATGATATAAAACGGTTATCTTCCGTGTCCACAATTATATCACAGCGCCGCCGCTTTGCAAGAGAGTCAAATAAAATTTTTCGTGAACAGGCATTTTCCGACTTTTTTCTGTGAAAATCCGGGAAAACTGTTGACTGTAGGTTTTCAAACTGTTAATATTTCTGTAATAAGTATTCGTTACTATACATATATACCACATTGTATCGTATCGGCGTATCGGAAATTCTCTTAGGAGGCATAAGACTTGAGCAACGATAAATACGACTACTCCTCCTATTCAGAGGAGAGCCGCTCCGTCTACCGCGATGCCTACTACACCGCCTCAGGCGGGCAGTCCTCCTATGGCTATAACCCGGCTCACAGCTACGGCAGCCAGACCGGCCGGGGGCCAAAACGAAAAGGAAAAAATATCGGCCTGGGGGCCGTCATCATCCTATGCCTGGCATGTATCCTGGTCGCCGGAGCCGCCGGCATCGGCGCCATGTATTTCTTCCTGCAGGATCGCCTCACCGAAGCGTCGGACACCGCCGAGGCGGCAGGCGAGGAGGAACTGGACATTTATGCGGAGGTCCAGTCCGCCCAGGAGGCGGCTACGGAATCCCTGCCCCTTTCCATCGAGGATGCAGACGAGGCGGCCGGGACCTTCTCTGCGGAGGAGATATATACGCTAGCCTGCGAGCAGGTGGTGGGCATCTCCACATCCTTCGACCAATATAATATATTCGGCCAGGCCAGCTCCACCAGCGTGGCCGGCTCCGGCATCATTCTGAGCGAGGACGGCTACATCCTTACCAATTATCACGTCATCGAGTCCGCCTATGCCGGGGGATACACCGTCACCGTCATCCTCCACGACGGAGAGACCTACGCGGCGGATGTGACCGGCGTGGAGTCGGACAGCGATCTGGCTGTGCTGAAGATCGAGGCAGAGGGCCTGAACGCCGCCACCCTGGGGGACTCGGACGCGCTGGCCGTGGGTCAGACCATTTATGCCGTTGGAAATCCCCTGGGGGAGCTGACCTATACCATGACCATGGGCATCGTATCCGCCCTGGACAGGACGATCACGACGGACGAGAACATCACCGTCGATATGTTCCAGATCGACGCGGCGGTGAACAGCGGAAACTCCGGCGGACCGGTATATAACGTCTACGGCCAGGTGGTTGGCATCGTCACCGCCAAATACTCCGAGGACGGGATGGAGGGCCTGGGCTTCGCCATCCCCATCACTGACGCGGCCTCCATCGCAAACGAGCTGATCACCAACGGCTATGTGTCCGGCAAGGCCTATCTGGGCCTGACCCTAACCACCGTATCCCCCAGTGTGGCCATGTATTACGACATGGTCCAGGGCGTCTATGTCTACGCCGTGGAGGAGGGCAGCTGCTCTCAGGAGGCGGGCATCCAGCCCGGAGACATCATCGTAGCCATCGACGGCACGGAGGTGCTGGACAAATCCGCCCTGCTTGACGCCGTAAAGCAATACCGGGCCGGGGACAGCGCCGAGCTGACCATCTATCGGAATCAGGATTATATCACCGTCACCGTTGTCTTCGACGAGGAGCTTCCCGCCCAGTCTCAGGATTCCCAGCTCCCCTTCCCCAGCAGCGACGCCTCCAACGCATAGCATAATGTATTTTATAAAGGGCCGCCCTGCGCTTCGCAAGGCGGCCCTTTTCCTTTCGGCAGCCGCCGCCGAAGCGAAATAACGCCGGTAATGACCGGATCGCCCATCCGGGGCCTGTGGCAGAACGCCGCAGGTCCCGGCTTTTTTGCGTTCTGTTGTCGGCGGAGGCTGAAATAACAAAGGGCATCTCTTAATTTTTTATTAAGATTTTCTTTATTTTTAATAAAACTTCCAATTCAATGTCGCAATAACAAAATATCGGACGTATAATGGAGTATATGGGTAAATTTCCAAGCCTCTCCCCGGGAGCCGATAAATCCACGGCCTTTCCTCTTGTTCAATATACCGGCGGCAAGGAATAAGCCTTCCAACGACATAGGAGGCGCAAACGGAAATGACAGTATTTATTTTATTGCTTGTCGGGCTGCTGCTTGGAGCCGTGTGCATCGTCCTGGCCCTCCGGTGCGGCAGCTCGGCGCTGACGCGCCTTACCGCTCGCTCAAATTTATACGGAGAACCGTTTACCGCCGCCATGGGGCTGAAGGCCGTGGCCTGGGCCGTAGGAATGCTGTGCGTCATATACGGCGTGAGCCTTTTATACTGTGCCGCAGCCAAGGACTCCGCGAGCTGGGAGACATTTTACAGCGTCTGGGCCAGGGCGGATTCGGTGCACTACCGCAATCTGGCGGAGCTGGGGTATTTCGACTACACAGAGGACGGTCAGCATTTATTTCTTGTCTTTTTTCCGCTGTACCCCTGGCTTATGCGGCTGCTTTCCTTCCTGATACCCAACTATGACCTCTGCGGACATCTGCTGTCTGCCACCGCCTATATCGGGGGCTGCTATGTGCTGGCCCGGCTGGTGACCGAGGACCTCGGCTGGCGCACCGCCAAAAACAGTCTCCTGCTGTTTTCCGCCTATCCGTTCGCGTTTTTCTTCGCCGGCATTTTTACGGAGAGCCTGTTTTTCCTGCTGTCCAGCAGCACCTTTTATTGCATCCGAAAGCACCGCTATCTTGCCGCCGGACTGCTGGGGGCGCTCGGCGCCCTTACCCGAATGCAGGGCGTGCTTCTTATTTTGGCAGGTATCGCAGAGTATATCGTTTCCGAAAATGCTGCGGAAAAAATCAAGGCCCACGCCTGGAGACAGCTCTGGCGGGGCTTTTGGCGCAGGCTGCTGCCGCTGGCAATCATGCTGACAGGCGTGGGAATCTATCTCTGGCTGAATTATGCGGTGGAAGGGAACCCGTTCCAATTTTCGGTTTACCAGCGGGAGCACTGGTATCAGTATCCGGTACCCGTGACAAAATGCCTGTCGGTGATCATAGGACAGCTCACCACAAGCAGCGCAAAGCTGCTGTTTACCACCTGGCTGCCGGAATTTCTCATATTTCTGCTATGCCTTGGAGGTCTGCTGTATGGGGCACGGCAGCTGCCGGTGACATACGGGGTGTATCTTCTTGGCTGCGTGCTGCTGAATTATTCTCTGAGCTGGCCCCTGAGCTGCGGGCGATATATGGCCTGCGCCTTTCCTCTGCCCATAACGATCGCCGCCGCCAGCAATCGCCGTCCGCTGCTGTGTCAGGGGATGGCCTGTGTATTCGCCGTCCTGCAGGGAGCCTATCTATACGCCTTTCTGTCCGGGACCTCCATATGGTGACGGCAGGGGGGCTTATAATTGTCCAATAAAAAATAAACCCGCCTCCGTTATCTCCATTCCATCTTCCCAAAATGAGAATGAACGACTATTTACCGAGGACAGGCGCTTTATTTTTGGCTTTATTTTCCAATTTCTCCCTGTGTCCAGTCATTTCCTTTTGGTAAAAAGGTAATTTTTTGCCGGAATCATAATTTTTTGTTGATTTAATGACAACATTCGCTTATAATGGGCTTACACAATCCATAAGGGAGGACAAAGCAAATGTTGTTTGAAGCGATTTTGGGCCACCCTCTGATCCAGGCGGACAACACCATCGGCCTTCTGGCCGTGATGTGCCTTTCCGTTGCCTTTTCCATCTGGCTGGAGCAGAAATATAACTGGGCCTCCAAGATCTCCGGCGCGATCATCGCGCTGATCCTGGCCATGGTCATGGCCAACATCGGCATTATCCCCACCAGCTGCACCCTGTATGACGACGTTGTCTGGGGCATCGTGGTCCCCGTGGGCATTCCCCTGCTGCTTTTGCAGTGCAACCTGAAGCGTATCTGGAAGGAGACCGGCCGTATGCTGGTGATCTTCCTCATCGGCGCAGTGGGCACTGTGGTGGGCGCACTTATCGCCTATTTCCTGCTGCGCGGTCCCTTTGGCGATGCAGCCGGCCTTGCCGGCGTAGCCGCCATGATGACCGGCTCCTACATCGGCGGCGGCGTGAACTTCGCGGCTATGGCCTCTCAGTTCAATAACGCCTATACCGCCTCCGCCACCGTGGCGGACAACCTGCTGATGGCGCTGTATTTCTTTGTGCTGATCGCCTTCGCGGGCATGCGCTTCTTCCGCAGCAAGTTCAATCACCCCCATATCGACGCGGTGGAGGCCGGCGTCAGCAAGGAGGCCGCCCAGACCCAGGCCGCCGCATTCTGGAACCGGAAGGATATCTCCCTGAAGGATATCGCCCTGAACCTGGCCTATGCCGTGGCCGTGGTGTGGGTCTCCCAGATCATCGCGGGTCTGTTCTCCGCTCTGGTGCCTGAGGATCCCGGGGCGTTCATGGACTTCGTGGGCAAGTTCTTCGGCAGCCAGTATGTGTGGATCACCACCATCTCTGTCATCGTGGCCACCTTCTTCTCCAAGCCGGTGGAGAAGCTCCACGGCTCCCAGGAGATCGGCACCTATCTGATCTATCTGTTCCTGTTCGTCATCGGCGTTCCCGCCAGCATCTACACCGTCGTCACCGAGGCGCCTCTGCTGCTGGTGTTCACCCTCATCATGGTGGTGGTGAATATGCTGTTCTGCTTCATCTCCGCCAAGATCTTCAAATTCAACCTGGAGGACGCCATCATCGCCTCCAACGCCAATATCGGCGGCCCCACCACGGCAGCCGGCATGGCCATCTCCCAGGGCTGGACCGCTCTTGTGGGCCCCGCCATGCTCTGCGGCGTGCTGGGCTATGTGGTCGGCAACTATCTGGGCACCATCGTAGGCATCCTCCTGGGCGCGGGATAAATACGCAAACTATAGCTTTGGGGCTGTATCAAACGATGCAGCCCCTCTTTTAAGGAGACATAGCATTGAATATCAGCACAGCCTGTATCCCCAAGGCGCGGGAGCTGCCGGAGGGATTTGTATATCTGGACGAATGGATCGAGGACTGCATCATCGACGCAAAATACGCCGGGACGGACAACTTCATGGGCCGGCCCGCCGCAGGATATGACAGACCGCTTGTAGTGGCCTCCCGCCAGGTGGCGGAGGGCTGCGTAAAGGCCGCGAACCTCCTGCGCCCCCAGGGTTATATTTTGAAGGTCTACGACGCCTTCCGCCCCCAGCGGGCGGTGGACGACTTTTGCCGCTGGGGCGAGGACGAAGCGGACCAGCGCCGCAAGCCCATCCACTATCCCAATATTGAGAAGCTGAAAATATTCGATGAGGGCTACATCGCCCGGAAATCCACCCACACCCGGGGGACGGCGGTGGACCTGACCCTGGTTGACGCATCAACTCATCTGGAGCTGGATATGGGTTCCATCTTTGATTTTATGGACGTGCGCAGCTGGCCGGATTACCCGGGTCTGACCCCAACGCAGCGGAAAAACCGGGACACTCTGCGGGACGCAATGCTCTCCAGTGGCTTTGAACCGCTGGAAAACGAGTTCTGGCACTACACTATCACGCCGGAGCCGTATCCCGATACATATTTCGACTTCCCCATCCGATGACAACATAAAAAACGCCCCGGTCATAGGACCGGGACGCTTGCTTTTTATCACCAGATCACTGGGCGATAGCGTTGAGCTTTTTGGCCATGGCGGATTTTTTGTGGGCCGCGTTGTTCTTGTGGATCAGGCCCTTGGAAGCCGCCTTGTCAACGGACTTCACGGCAGCTTTATAGGTCTCGGCAGCCAGCGCGCCATCACCGGCGACAACTGCTGCGTCAAACTTTTTCAGCTCCGTCTTCAGCGCGGATTTCGCTGCCTTATTGCGGGCGTTCGCCGCCTTCTGAAGCTGATCCCTCTTGGCCGATGACTTGATGTTGGGCATAGTTTTGCACCTCCTCTATAAAGTCTGAACATGATGTCCGCAGTAGTGTATTATACCAATTTTTTAGTCGGATTGCAAGTACTTTTTTATATTTTTCCACGCTCCCAGGTTTATGGCAAACAAGAGCCGCGCACCACAAGATATTGCGGAATTTTCCCGGAAATCCTGATATATCAGCATCCGCCGGGACATCTGGTATAAAAAATTTTTCCCTGCGGAAACTAATACAGGATGAAACGAGCAAGGGAGAGATCTATATGACGGGATGCCGCACCGACCTGGCGGCGGAGGAGCTGCCTCAGGGCGGCGGACAGCTGCCCGGCGTCAGAAGCCGGCAGTATGCGCAGGACGGCTTTCAGGTCACGGACGTGGAGGTGCTGGATGAGACAGGGGCAAAATCATTATGTAAACCAATCGGCCGATATATCACAGTGGGCATGACAGGCTTTTTCCGCCGTGAGGAGGATTCCTTTCCCCGGGCGGCGGGGCTGCTGGCGGAGTGTATCCGGACGCTGCTCCCTTTGCAGGCAGAGGACAGCGTCCTGGTGGCGGGGCTGGGAAATCCCTCCATCACCCCTGACGCCGTCGGTCCCTTGACCGCAGCCTCCACCCTGGCCACCCGGCACCTTAAGGCCCGGATGCCGGAGGAATTCGCCGCGTTCCGTCCGGTCGCCGTATGCCGCACCGGCGTGCTGGGCACCACCGGCATGGAAAGCGCGGAGCTCATCCACGCCATCGCCGGAGCCGTGTCCCCCCAGGCCATCGTAGTCGTGGACGCGCTGGCTGCCCGGTCCTCGGAAAAGCTGTGCCGGACCGTCCAGCTGTCGGACAGCGGCATCGTCCCCGGCTCCGGCGTAGGCAATGACCGGGCCGAGCTGTCCCGCCGCCTGCTGGGCGTGCCCGTGCTGGCCGCCGGCGTCCCCACTGTCGTAGACGCCGGGGACGGCTTAATCGTCACCCCACGCAGCATCGACCAATATGTGAAGGACGCCGGCAAGCTGATTGCCTACGCCCTGAATATGGCCTTCCACCCGGGCCTGACGGTAACGGATGTGGATATGTTCGTGGGATAAGCGAAAACACATTAACCGATATGACATCGCTATAGCCGGAATGCTCCGGCTATTTTTTTATTGCCGCAAGATGTATTGACATTCACAATTGACTGATATACAATATATTCTTGACCGACCGCCGGTCTATAAGGAGGAAAACATGCGAATCACAAAAGACGCAGAGGAGCGCAAGAGCGAAATACTGGACATCGCTCAGCGCCTGTTTCATGAAAAAGGATATGTCCAGACAACCATTGAGGACATTCTGAGGGAAAGCGGTATCGCCAGAGGCACGCTGTACTATCATTTCAAAAGCAAGGAGGATATCCTTTCCGCCATGATCGACCGGCAGATCGACCGGCTGGAGCAGGAATTTCGCTGTATTGCAGAGGACAGCGCCCTCTCCGCCGTTGAAAAGCTTGTCCGGGTCATCCAACTGCAATCCCATAGCGGGATGCTGGCAGAGGGCCTGCACGAAAAGGAAAATGCCGAGCTTCATCAAAAGAGCTTTCAGCGTAGTCTTTTGCGCTATACGCCTGTCCTGACAGAGATCGTAGAGCAGGGAATCGAAAGCGGCGAATTTTCCACGCCCTATCCCAAGGAAAGCGTAGAACTGCTGTTCTGCGCCTCCCAGCTTCACGACCCCGGCGTATTCTCCTGGCCGCAGGAGGAGCGCCAGCAAAAGAAGAAGGCCTTCTTCTGGATGCTGGAGGTCACACTGGGAATTTCCCCGGAGGCAAAGGAACGGCTATACCGTCTCGCCGGTCTTTCTCCGGAACAGGTGGTATGAACGGATGCACGAAGCGGAACGAAATCCCTTTTTATCCGGTCCCGTTTTCAAGCCCCTGCTGAAATTTATGCTCCCGGTATTGCTGGCTAACCTTTTACAGGCCATGTACAGCGCCGTTGACCTGATGGTGATCGGGCGCTTTGCAGCTGCCGATACCCTTCAGCTGGCGAATGCCGCCGTAGGGACCGGCAGCATGATCATGGTCATGGTGACCTTTGTGATCACCGGCCTGGCCATGGGCGCCACAGTGGTTCTGGGACAATACATCGGCGCACAGGACCGGGAAAACGCCAGCCGGGTGATCGGCTCGACTATCTGCATTTTTGTGGTGCTGGCGGCATTACTTACCCTGATTATGGAACTGCTTGCCCCCGCCTTTGCGGCGCGGATGAATGCGCCCTCTGTGGAAATGACCACGCTGTATATCCGCATATGCGGCGGTGGTCTGTTTTTTATCACGGCTTATAATGTCATCAGCGGCATTTTCCGGGGCATCGGCAATTCCAGGCTGCCGCTCCTTTTCGTAGGCATCGCCTGCGTCGTGAATATAGCGCTCGGTCTGATAACTGTTTACGTCCTGCATTGGGACGTGGCCGGCGTCGCCGTTTCCACCATCACCGCCCAGGCGGTTTCGGTCCTGCACTCCCTTTTGGTCATTAAAAGAACGGCCCTGCCCTTTGACGTGTCTCCAAGACTCATCCGGTTCCACAGGGGCTTGACCGGAAAAATCCTGAAGGCCGGCGTTCCCCTGGCGTTTCTGGATCTGCTGACGAACCTTTCCTTCGTCGTCATCAACTCTGTGGCAAATCAGCTCGGCCCCGATGCCGCCGCCTGGGCGGGTATCGCCTCCGGCTATTCTGTGGATAATAAGCTGACCACCTTTACTATGATCATTCCCACCGCATTCCTTCAGTCCATGGCCGTTTTCACGGCTCAGAATGTTGGGGCCGGAAACCGCGACCGCATCCAAAAGGGGCTGCGCTATATACTGATAACCGCCGTTGGCGTGGGCATTTTACTGGCGCTTCTTTGTGAATTCGGCGGGGCTGCCATGGCCTCCGTCTTCACGGACGACGCCGAAACCATCTATTATGCGGCACAGTACCTGAAGGGATATGCGGCCGACTGCCTTATCTGCGCCACCATGCTCACCCTTCTCGGCTACTTCAACGGCTGCGGCCACTCCACCTTCGTTCTGGTGCAGGGTCTGATCGGCTCCTTTGTCGTCAGAATCCCCATCGTCCTGCTGCTACAAAATTATGAGCAGGTCAATCTGGCCCATCTGGGGCTGGGCTGCTCCTCTGCAACGATCGCCTCTCTGCTTATCTGCATTGGATATTACATCGTCAAAACGAAACGGGGTACAATGCTTCCCCCTTCCCTTCATACGGATACGGCCTGACCGCCGCAAGCGCCAGGAACGGAGACGCCAGTCTCCGTTCTTTTTTGTCCTTCATTCCCAATGTTTCACGTGAAACATTTTAAAATTCCTATAGGCCCTTCGACAGAATGTTTCACGTGAAACATTGAAATTCACAAATAGTCTGCTATAATAGGAGAGCATCAAAAAAACAAGGAGGCGCATACTGTATGGCCCGCATCGTATGTATCGCAAACCAAAAAGGCGGTGTAGGAAAAACCACCACCGCCGTAAATTTGTGCGCCGCCATCCGGGAGAAACGGCGGAACGTCCTGCTGATCGACTCGGACCCCCAGGGCAACGCCACCACCGGCCTGGGCGTAGACAAGCAGGAGGGGGCCACGCTTTACGATGTGCTCATCCGGGGCGTTCCTGTTCAGGAGGCCATACGCCAGACGCCATACGGAGACGTGCTGCCCGCCAACCTGAATCTATCCGGCGCATCGGTAGAGCTGGTGGACGCGCCGGACCGGGAGAAAATTCTGAAAAAGGCCCTGGCCCCGGTAGGCGACAAATACGAATACATATTGATCGACTGTCCCCCTTCCCTGGGGCTTCTGACGCTGAACGCCCTGGTAGCGGCGGACGGGGTGCTTATCCCGGTCCAGTGCGAATTTTACGCCATGGAGGGTCTGACCGATCTGATCACCTCCATGCGGCTGACAAAGCGGAGCTTCAATCCGGAGCTGAAGATCGAGGGCATCGTGCTGACCATGTACGACAAGCGCCTTTCCTTCTCCAGCCAGGTGGCAAAGGAAGTGAAAAACTATTTCGGCAAGGCCGTTTTCAAGACCGTAATCCCCCGGAACGTCCGCATCGCAGAGGCGCCGAGCCACGGGAAGCCTGTGGTCGCCTATAACCGGATGTCCAAGGGCGCCACGGCCTATGACTGCCTGGCCATCGAATTTTTCAAGCATATCCATGTAACAGATCTATAAGGGAGGAAAAGCATGGCAACCAAGAAGGGACTGGGAACTGGCCTGGGGGCATTATTCGGAGACGATCCGGCCCTGTCTCCGGCGGACACGCTGCCCATCAGCCGGGTAGAGCCCCGCAGCGGACAGCCCCGGACCAATTTTGACGAACCGGCGCTCCAGGAGCTGGCAGATTCCATCGGACAGCACGGCCTGCTCCAGCCCATCACTGTGAGACGGCTGGACGGAGGCTATTATCAGATCATCGCCGGAGAACGGCGGTGGCGGGCCGCCCGGATGGCAGGCCTTACGGAAATACCTGTGCGCATCATCGAGGCCGACGACCGGAAGGCGCAGGAGCTGGCGCTTGTGGAAAACCTGCAGCGGGAAGACCTGAACCCCATGGAGGAGGCCCGGGGCTATCGGGCGCTGATGGATGATTTCGGCCTGACCCAGGAGCTGGTCAGCCAGCAGGTGGGAAAAAGCCGCCCCACGGTGGCAAACGCCCTCCGGCTGCTGTCGCTTCCCAAGGAGCTGATCGAGCTGGTGGAAAAGGGACAGCTCACCACCGGACACGCCCGGGCGCTGCTGCCCATAGGAGACAAGGCCGTTCAGCTGGAGGCCGCCAGGCAGGTGGTGGAAAAGGAGCTTTCCGTCCGGCAGACGGAGGCGCTGGCCGCCGCCCTGATGAAAAAATCGAAGGAACCGGAGGCGAAAAAGGCCCCAGAGGTAGACTATGCCGCCCATGTCAGCGCCCAGCTGGGGCAGGCTCTGGGCCGGAAGGTGCATATCGTAGACGGCCGGAAAAAGGGCCGCATAGAACTGGAATATTACGGGGCCGACGACCGGGAGGCCCTGCTGGCAGCGCTTTTCACACTGCAAGAAATGAACAGAGGAGAAAAAGACAATGCTTGATATCAAATTTGTGCGGGAAAATCCCGAGGCAGTCAAGGAAAACATACGGAAAAAATTCCAGGAGCAGAAGCTGCCCCTGGTGGATGAGGTCATCGACCTGGACGCCCGCCTGCGGGCCGCCAAGACAGAGGCCAACGAGCTGCGGGCCAATCGGAACGCTCTTTCCAAGCAGATCGGCATGCTGATGGGCCAGGCGAAGAAGGACCCCTCCAAAAAGGAGGAGGCGGAAGCGGTAAAGGCGCAGGTGGCTGCCCAGGCCGCCCGTCTGGCGGAGCTGGAAAAGCTGGAGCCGGAGCTGGAGGAGCAGCTTCGGGAGCGTATGCTGGTTATCCCCAACATGATCGACCCTTCAGTCCCCATCGGCCCGGACGACACCCATAACGTGGAGCTGGCCCGGTTTGGGGAGCCCACCGTCCCGGACTTTGAAATACCCTATCACGCTCAGATCATGGAAAGCTTCAACGGTCTGGACCTGGACGCCGCCCGCCGGGTGGCCGGCAACGGCTTTTATTATCTCAAGGGAGATATTGCCCGGCTCCATTCCGCCGTATTGGCCTACGCCCGGGATTTCATGATCGACAGAGGCTTTGTCTATCACATCCCGCCCTATATGATCCGCTCCAGCGTAGTCACCGGCGTCATGTCCTTTGCGGAGATGGACGCCATGATGTATAAGATCGAGGGCGAGGACCTGTACCTGATCGGCACCTCCGAGCACTCTATGATCGGCTCCTTTATCGACCAGATTTTGGATGAATCCACCCTTCCCATCACCTATACCAGCTATTCCCCCTGCTTCCGCAAGGAAAAGGGCGCCCACGGCATCGAGGAACGGGGCGTTTACCGCATCCACCAGTTTGAAAAGCAGGAGATGATCGTGGTCTGCAAGCCGGAGGACAGCATGGCCTGGTATGAGAAAATGTGGCGCTACTCTGTGGAGCTGTTCCGCACCCTGGACATCCCCGTCCGTCAGCTGGAATGCTGCTCCGGCGATCTGGCCGACCTGAAGGTGAAAAGCTGCGATATCGAGGCCTGGAGCCCCCGGCAGCAGAAGTATTTTGAGGTCTGCTCCTGCTCCAATCTGGGCGACGCCCAGGCCCGCCGCCTGAAGATCCGCGTCCGCGGCGCAGACGGCAAGCTCTATCTGGCCCACACCCTGAACAACACCGTGGTGGCTCCACCCCGTATGCTCATCGCCTTCCTGGAAAACAATCTCCAAGCCGATGGCACCGTGGTCATCCCCGCCGCCCTTCAGCCTTATATGGGAGGCAAGACGGTCCTTGTTCCGGAAAAATAAGCTTAAATATGCTCAACAGCGCCGGTGTTTTTCCACCGGCGCTGCTTTTTTGTTGAAAAGCTTTTGGGCCTTTTAATAAAGGCGAATGCTTTATTTCTAAAAAAACTCGCAGAGCTTGCGCCCGCAGGCGCAAATAAAGTTTAATCATTTTTCCCGGCGGCGTGTACGTCGGGAAAGATTCCTCTCGGCCAGAGAGTGTGCGTGGTGGCCGCCATTGGCGGACGCCGCGTGCGCAGGTCAGGCCGTTGCCTTTTCATCTGCGATTTCATCGCAGATGAGTATTACCGCCCGATGCAGCCCACGAGGGCCGCCTTGATGGTATGCAGCCGGTTCTCGGCCTGGTCGAAGACCTTGCTGGCACGGCTGCGGAACACCTCGTCCGTGACCTCCCGGATATCATAGCCCAGAGCCATCTGCTCCTTGGCCATAGTGGTCTCAAAGTCATGGAAGGAGGGCAGGCAGTGGAGGAAGATGCAGTCCGGATTTTCCGTGGCCGTCATGACCTGCTCCGTCACCCGGTAGGGGGTCAGCAGGGCCACCCGCTGAGGGATAAGCGCTTCCTCGCCCATAGAGGCCCATATGTCCGTATAGACCGCGTCCGCGCCCCTGATGTCCTTCAGATCGCTGGTGAACAGGATGTTCGCCCCGGTCTGACCGCCCAGCTCCCGGCAGTAGTCCATAACCTCCTGAGCCGGCGCAAGCTCCTCAGGCCCCCAGCCCACATAGTCCACGCCAAGCTTCGCGCAGACATACATCAGCGCATAGGCCATATTGTTCCGGGTATCCCCGCAGAACACCAGCTTGCACCGGTGCAGGGGCTTGGCCGCATTCTCCTCCAGGGTCATCATGTCCGCCAGCGCCTGGGTGGGATGGTCGATGTCCATCAGGCCATTGAATACCGGCACGCCGGAATAGCGGGCAAGGCTCTCCACCAGAGACTGTTCATAGCCCCGGTACTCGATGCCGTCAAAAAACCGGCCCAGCACCCTGGCCGTATCCTCGATAGACTCCTTTTTTCCCATCTGCGAGCTTTTCATATCCAGATAGGTCACGCCGGCCCCCTCATCCCGGGCCGCCACCTCAAAGGAGCAGCGGGTGCGGGTAGAGGTCTTTTCAAACAGCAGCACAATATTCTTGCCCCGCAGGGTATCCCCCAGAATACCGCTGCGCTTTTTTTGCTTCAGATCATGCGCCAGGTCCAAAAAATACCGTATCTCCTCCGGAGAGAAGTCCTTCAGCGTCAAAAACGAACGTCCCTTTACGTTCACAGCCATCTTATCTGTCCTCCTGAATTTCCAATTTATCCCATTTTTTACAATCGTCCTGCTATCAAAGAGAAAGCACGACATCCATACATTTTTTTGCCGTCCATACCATAGGGCAGGCGCACTGGGGATTGGCCTCCGCCGCCGCCAGGTCCGCTATCTCCTCCGCCATGATGCCGGACATGTTTTCCAGTCCATCCGGCAGGCCAAGACGGAAGGCCATGCCCCGGATGCGGTCGATCAGCGCCGCCGCCCGCTCTGCACGGGTACCCTCGGTCTTCAGGCCGGACTGCTCAGCCAGCGCCGCCAGGCGCTCCTGGGCAGAAATTCCATATTTTTCCAAAACCGCGGGTAGCACCAGTCCGCTGGCCAGGCCCATCTGCATGCCGGTAACCACCTGGATCGCCCGGCTGATGGCTCTTGCATAGCCGTAGCCCGCGCGGGAGGCGGCCTGTCCCGCCAGGCGGGAGGCCTTCAGCAGGTTTTCCCTGTCCTGGGCGGCGGCGCCGCTGTTCCAATAGGGCTCCAGGCTCTGGAAAAACAGCTCCACCGCCTGGGCCGCCGCTCGTCTGGATTTATCGTCTCCCGCATTGGAGATAAACGCCTCCACCGCAAGGCACAGCCCGTTCATGCCCCGGCTGGCCGCAAGCTCCCGCGGCACATCCTCTATCAGCGCCGGGTCCAGCACCGCCACTGCCGGAATCAGACACGGGTCCTGTACCAGAAAGCGGTTGCCCCGTCCATCCGCCACCATGGCGGCGGCCAGTGCCTCCGCCCCGCTGCCGGCGGCGGTGGGAATAGCGATCACCGGGGGCGTACGCCGCCGGCCGATCCTGTTCCGGCCCACCATGCCCATGATCGTCCGCCCCCGGCGGACGCAGCGGGCGGCGGCCAGCTTGGCTATGTCTATCACCGGCCCGTCTCCCAGGACGATGAAGCTGTCGCACTCCTCTCCCAGCCAGGACAGGCGGATGTTCTCCCCATCGTCCGCCGTGGGCGGGTCGGACAGCGCATCCCACTGGGTGAAGACGATATCGCTCTCCGAAAGGCTTTGCAGCAGGCGATCCGCCGCCTGCTCCTGGCCCGCGCCTAAGATGACCATGGGCTTTTTCAGCCGCCGGTCACGCAAAAGCTGCCCTACGCGGTAAATGGCCCCCGGTCCCGCTTCCGTCTCCTGCTTTCTCAGCGGACGCATACGGCTGCCCAGTTTATATATCCCCTGGCATATCCTGCATCGGGCTGTTGTCAGCAAACTCATGTTTCATTCCCCGTCTCTGCTCAAATCGGCATATTATATATCTATTATATATTATCACAAAACGCGAATAAAAAAAGACTTTCTTCCGCTCTTTCCGCAATCTGCCTATTTTTATACGCTATACGCTCGTTCATCCCACTTAATAACAGAAACCCTCCTGAAGCCCATAGGCTCCAGGGGGGTTATAAGGTCAGGGCGCACCGGATGCAGAAGCGTCCCCCCGATAAAATCTCGGTTTATTCCTCATATATGGTTCCGCTGAACATGGCGGCAGTATTTGCGTTTGTCATATCAAAGCTGCTTATATCCAAATCCGTAAGATTGCCGCACCCATAAAACATAGAAATCATAGATGTCACGCTCGATGTATCAAAGCTGCTTAAATCCAGTGCAGAAATGCCGCACTCGCTGAACATAGAGCTCATATCGGTCACATTGGACGTATCAAAGCTGCTTACATTCAACTCCGTCAGGCTGCTGCACTGAACGAACATACTGGACATATCTGTTACCTTTGTGGTGTTAAAGCTACTCAAATCCAGCGTAGTCAGGCTGGAGCACTTATAGAACAGACTGCTCATATCCGTCACATTCGCCGTGTTAAAGCTGCTTACATCCAACTCCGCAAGGCTCCTGCATCCCATAAACATGCCACTGATATCAGTCGCTTCTCCTGTATAGAAGCAGTCGTTAAACTCGATGGTCTCCACATTCTCATAGTTAGAGAAAAGAAAGGAGCTGTCCACGTTGGCGCATACGCCCCCGTCTCCCGCAATATAAAGCGCATAGGAGTCATCCGCGATCGCCTCGACCCATGCCATCACGCTTCCGTTCTCGCTTGCGGACACATCCCAGGCAGTATCCTTCATATCTGAAAGACTATCCAGGAAAATGATGGAAACAATCTGGTCCAGCTCCAGAGATTCATTGTTGAAAACATATTCGCTCACTTTTCCATTGTCGAGGCGATCGCTCATTAATATGTTTTCATTTGCGAGCGTATCTGCATTCTCCTGCAAATCCGCATCTTCCATAGCTTCTGTTTCCGTTTCCACGGCGTCCGATACTGCGGATGAATTATTCTCCGCCACCTCGTCAGATATCGTCTCCTGCGCCGAAGTCGTCGATTCTGATGAACTGCTGCATCCGATGAGTCCAAAAACGAGAACCCCTATGCAGAGCAAAATAACCAGTTTTTTCATTTTTTTGATCTCCTCTCCGTTTTTCTCAGTAGTCTATAGCGCTCAGTGACATCGCGTTCATTGCCATACCTTGTCTATTGGCATAACCTCCTTTTCTTCGTTCAAATTATACAGTATTCCCCCTTGCTTTTACAAGTCAGGATAAGAAAAAAATATATTATTTGTGGAAATTTTATTGTATACTATCCCTGAGGTGATATTTATGATTATCAAATGGCATGGCCACAGCTGCTTTGAGATCGTTGCGGAGGGCTGCACGGTCCTGTTCGACCCCTATGCCGACGGCAGCGTTCCCGGTCTTGCGCCCCTGCACCTGACGGGAGACGCCGTCTTTTGCTCTCACGGACACCGTGACCACAATGGGGAGGAGACCGTCGCCCTGTCCGGCGATGCGATGCCGCTGGAGGTGGAGACTATAGAGACCTTCCACGATGATAAAAACGGCTCCCTGCGGGGCAATAATACCATTCACATCCTCCACGGGGAGGGCATGCGCGTGGCCCATATGGGGGATATCGGCTGTCCTCTCACCCCAGTTCAGGCAGAAAAACTGAAAAATGTGGATGCGCTGCTCATCCCCGTGGGCGGATACTATACCATCGACGCGGCCCAGGCCGCAGAAATAACCGCGCAGATCGCGCCCCGGGTCGTCCTCCCCATGCACTATCGCCTGGGAGCCATGGGCTACGATGTGATCGGCACGCTAGACGCCTTTACCTCCATCACGCCGGTGACGCCGGTCATGCGCTATGCTGAAAACCTCCTGGAGCTGACGCCGGAAACGCCCGCCCAGACCGCCATACTGACCTATGCCGGCAGGTGAGCGCTATTACGGTATCGACATAGGCGGGACCACGGTAAAGCTGGGCCTTTTCACCGGCGGCAGGCTCACGGAGCAGTGGCAGATTCCCACCGATACCGCCCAAAAGGGGAAAAACATCCTCCCGGATATCCTTCGCTCCCTTCCGGGGCCGGCGGCGGGAGCGGGCCTTGCCGTGCCCGGCGCCGTGCTGGAGGACGGCACCGTGAACCGCTGCATAAACCTGGGCTGGGACGTATGCCGTCCCGGGGATGAATTTGAGGCGCTGTCCGGCATCCCCTGCCGAGTCATGAACGACGCCAACGCCGCCGCCCTCGGCGAGCAGCGGGCCGGGGCCGCCAAGGGCTTCCGGGATGTGCTGTTTGTCACCCTGGGCACCGGCGTGGGGGCGGGCCTCATCCTGGATGGAAGGCTCCGCCCGGGCGCCTTCGGCACAGCGGGGGAGCTAGGACATCTCTGCCTTGAGCCGGACGGTCCTCTTTGCTCCTGCGGGAACCGAGGCTGTCTGGAAACCTATTGCAGCGCCACCGGCATATGCCGCCTCGGCACGGAGGCAGGGCTTGGTAGTCTTTCCTGCCGGGAGATATTCGATATGGCGGCATCCGGGAACGACTGCGCCCTGGCGGTCGTCGATCTGGCCTGCGACGCCCTGGGCCGGGGCATCGCCGCCGCCTGCGCCATCATCGACCCCCAGGCGGTGGTCATTGGGGGCGGCGTGGCCCAGGCGGGACAGCTTTTGCTGGACAAGGTATCCGCCGCCTTCCTGAAATACGCCTTTCACGCCTGCCGGGACGTGCGTTTTCTTCTGGCCGCGCTCGGTCCGCAGGCCGGTATTATCGGTGCCGCCCTTTATGCAATGGATAGATAGTTTACACTACCGTCATTAATTATAAAATAAACAAAGATTTTTCATGATTTTTTATTTACTTTTACCATATCCTGTGGTATGCTGAAGTCACCGAACAGAAAAAATTGCCCAAAAATATGATTTGAAAGGATGAACTTTATGGGTGTTTATGTTGTAACCGGCGGCTCCGGCGGTATCGGAGGATGTACGGTACGGGCCCTGCAGGCCCAGGGCCATGAGGTAATAAATGTGGATCTCAAGGGTGGAGACATCAGCGAGAATCTGGCCAGTCCCGAGGGGCGCGGCGCTATTATCCGCCAGCTCCACGAGCGCTGCCCGGACGGCATCGACGGTCTGTGCTGCGTGGCCGGTGTGTCCGGCGACGGCAGTAATCTGAAGCTGATCGTCAGTCTGAACTACTTCGGCGCGGTGCGTCTGGCGGAAGGGGTATATGACCTTCTGAAGAAAAAGCACGGCAGCTGCGTTATGATTTCCTCCTATTCCATTTGCGGCGGCGCGGCACGGCAGGATGTCGTCCATATGCTCCTGAGCGCCAAGGACGACCGGGACGAGCAGGATATCCTGTCCCTGTGCGACCGCTTCGACGGCAGCAACCTGAGCGTCGGCAACAGCTACTATACCGCCACCAAATACGCTCTGGCCCTTTGGGTCCGGCGGGTATCCGCCTCCTGGGCGGCCAACGGCGTGCGCATCAACTCCGTAGCGCCCGGCAATGTGGCGACGCCCATGACCGCCACCATGAGCCCCCAGGCGAGAGGCGCGCTGGAGGCCCTGCCTATCCCCATCAACTATCAGACCGGCGGCCTGATGGCCCCGGAGGATATCGCCAACAGCGTCGCCTTCCTGGTATCCCCTCAGGCCCACGGCGTCAATGGCGTCATTCTGTTCACAGACGGCGGCACGGATGCGCTGCTCAATCCCGACAAGGTCTATTAAGGAGGACAGGAGCATGGTAACTATCAATCAATACATCGAGGCCATGGAAAAGAAGGATACCCGTCTGCTTGGCAGCCTCTTTGCCTCCGACGCCACCTACAAGGACACCTGCCCGGAGGTGGCCGGTCTGGACAAATACCAGTGCCATGGCCGGGAGGGCATCGATATGTTCTTCCGCAATCAATTTATTTTCCGCAAATTCTCCCTGGCCGAGCCTCAGATCATGAGCGATAAGGAGGCCCTGTTCGTGGGCATCTATGGGGATTACTATCTGGTGGCCGTGGCTACCATCCTGGACTACGACCAGGACGGCAACATCCGGAACATGGTCGTCCGGCCGGCATAACGCGCATTTTTGATAAAAGCAATACTGCGACAAAGCCATGTGGCTCTGCCGCAGTATTTTTCATGCAAATTTTTCTCTTTCCCTCACGGCCAGACGGTCGCATCGATTGTTGAGATCATTCTCCGCATGGCCCTTGACCCATTGAAGGGTGACTGTGTGGCGCTGAAGAAGACTGTCCAGCTCTCTCCACAGCTCGTCATTTTTCAGGCCGCCCTTTTTTGTGAAGCCGTTTTTCTTCCACTTCGCCAGCCAGCCCTCTCCTATTGCCCGGGAAATATACTGACTGTCCGTGTATACGGTGACGGCGCACGGCTCCTTCAGGGCCTCCAGCCCTCGTATCACGGCGGTCAGCTCCATGCGGTTGTTGGTGGTGTTCCGCTCCCCGCCGGAAAGCTCCTTTTCCATGCCCTTATATTGCAGTATGGCCGCCCACCCGCCGGGGCCGGGATTTCCCGAACAGGCCCCGTCGGTATAGATGGTCACTTCCTTCATGTTTCAGGCTCCTCCGCAGTGTCCGTCTCTGCGGTATCCTGGTCCTCCGCCTCGTTCTTTTCCGTGCAGGCGGTGGAGATGACCCGGCTGCCCTCTGCCAGACGCATCAGATGCACGCCCTTGGCCGCGCGGCCATAGATGGGAATGGCGTCCGCATCCGTGCGGATGATGGTGCCGTCGTCGGAGACGATCAGAAGGTCCTCCTGTCCGTGGAGTATCTTCACATCCACCACGGGACCGGTCTTTTCCGTCACGGTATAGCTTTTCAGTCCGAAGCCGCCCCGCTTTTGCAGGCTATCACCCCGGAAGTATTCCTCCGCAGCGGTGCGCTTGCCGAAGCCTCTGGCTGTGACGGAGAGAATGGTATCCCCCGCCCCGGCGCATCCTGCGCCCACTACCTGGTCGCCCTCCCGGAGCTTAATGCCCCGGACGCCGGCGGCGTTGCGGCCCATGACGCGCACGTCATTCTCATCAAAGCAGATGGCGGCGCCGTTCGCGGTGGCTATCAGGATATTTTGCTTTCCGTCCGTCAGGCTGACGGAAATCAGCTCGTCCCCCTCGTCCAGGGTAATGGCCCGGATGCCGCTGGTGCGGATGTTTTTCAGCTCCTCCAGCCGGACCCTCTTGACCGTGCCGTTCCGGGTGGTGAAGAACACGTTCCCTTCCCCGCCGATCTGACGCAGATGGAGCATGGATTGTACCTTTTCATCCGGCTCCAGGGCCACAAAGTTCACGATAGGCAAGCCCCGCGAGCTGCGTCCCGCCGTGGGAATCTGATAGTCCTTTTTCTTATATACCTTTCCTGTGGAGGTAAAGAACAGAATGTAGTCGTGGCTGGAGGCGGTGAATACGGTCTCCACATAGTCCTCATCCCGGGTGGACATGGCCCTCACGCCCTTGCCGCCCCGGTTCTGGCTGCGGTATTCGCTGGCGGGCAGGCGTTTGATATATCCGTTGTGAGTCATGGTATAGACGCTCTCCTCCTCCGGGATGAGATCCTCGTCGTCTATCTCCTCCGCCACGTCCTGTATCTCCGTCATGCGCTCGTCGCCGTATTTGTCCCGGATGGCGGTCAGCTCCTCCTTCAGAAGGACCTTCAGCTTTTCGGGGTCCTCCAGCAGCTCTACGTACCAGGCGATTTTCTCCTGAAGTCCGTCATATTCCGCCTGGAGCTTTTCTCGGTTCAGTCCCTGGAGAGCGATCAGACGCATATCGCAGATGGCCTGAGCCTGGATATCGTCCAGACCAAAGCGCTCCATCAGATTTTCCTTGGCATTATCATAGCTGCTGCGGATGATGCGGATGACCTCGTCGATATTGTCCTGGGCGATCAGCAGTCCCTCCAACAGGTGGGCCCGCTCCCTGGCCTTTTTCAGGTCATACTTTGTCCGGCGGGTGATGACCTCCTCCTGGAAGGTGAGATACTCGTCCAGTATATGCCGCAGAGACAGAATCTTCGGCTGGGACTGGTTGTCCACCAGGGCCAGCATATTGATGGAGAAGGAGGTCTGCAGCTGGGTCTGCTTCAGAAGGTTGTTGAGCACCACCTGGGCGTTGGCATCCCGCTTCAGCTCGATGACGATGCGCATGCCGTTCCGGTCGCTCTCGTCCCGCATATCGGATATGCCCTCCAGTCGCTTTTCCCGCACCTGGTCGGCAATGGCCGCCACCAGGGCCCGCTTGTTTACCTGATAGGGCAGCTCTGTAACGATGATCCTTGTCCGGTGATCCCGGCCGTATTCCTCAAACTCCGTTCTGGCCCGGACGGTGATCCGGCCCCGGCCTGTGGCATAGGCCTGGCGGATGCCGGCCCGGCCCATGATGATGCCGTGGGTGGGAAAATCCGGTCCCTTGACGCACTGCATAAGGTCTTCCAGGGTGGCGTTTTCGTTTTCCAGCACGCAAATGGCTGCGTTTATGACCTCCGTCAGGTTGTGGGGCGGGATATTGGTGGCCATGCCCACGGCGATGCCGGAGGAGCCGTTTACCAGCAGGTTGGGGAACCGGCTGGGCAGAACGCGGGGCTCCTTCCTGGTTTCATCGAAGTTGGGGTCCCAGTCCACCGTATCCTTGTCGATGTCCCGGAGCATCTCGTCCGCCATTTTGGCCATACGGGCCTCGGTATAACGATAAGCGGCCGGGGGGTCGCCGTCCACAGAGCCGAAGTTTCCGTGGCCGTCTATGAGCGGATACCGCATGGAGAAATCCTGGGCCAGACGCACCAAAGCGTCGTATACAGAAGCGTCTCCGTGGGGATGATACCGGCCCAGCACATCGCCGACGGCGGTGGCACACTTGCGGTAGGGCTTATCCCGGGTCAGGCCGTCCTCATACATCGCGTACAGGATACGGCGATGGACGGGCTTTAAGCCGTCCCGCACGTCAGGCAGGGCCCGGCCTACGATGACCGACATGGCGTAATCTATATAGCTGGACTGCATCTCCTTGACAAGCTCGCTCTCCACGATGACCTGGTCAGGAAAGGCGATGTCCTCCGGCTTGTAATCTCTGTTGTGTGCCATTTCTTACCCCACCTCCTTAAAAATCCAGATTGACCACATAGCGGGCGTTCGTTTCTATCCACTGCTTCCGGGGCTCCACTTCCTCGCCCATGAGAATGGTGAATACCTCGTCCGCCTTCACTGCATCCTCCAGGGTGATACGGCGCAGGGTGCGTGTCTCCGGGTTCATGGTGGTCTCCCACAGCTCCTCCGGGTTCATCTCGCCCAGACCCTTGAACCGGCTGATGTCCACCTTTACATTGGGGTTGCCGCCCCGCAGCTCAGCGGAAATGGCGTCTCTCTCCTCATCGGAATAGGCCACCCGCTGGGTCTTGCCCCTTGTCAGCTTGAACAGAGGCGGCACGGCGGAATAGACATAGCCGTTTTCGATGAGCGGACGCATGAAACGGAAAAAGAAGGTCAGCAGAAGGGTCCGGATGTGAGAGCCGTCCACATCCGCATCCGCCATGATGATGATTTTATGATAGCGAAGCTTATCCATGTTGAATTCCGGCCCGATACCGGCCCCCAGGGCCACGATCATGGGATAGAGCTTGTCGTTTCCGTATATCTTATCCGCCCGGGCCTTTTTCACATTCAGCATTTTGCCCCACATGGAAAGCACCGCCTGGAACCGGCTGTCCCGGCCCTGGTTGGCGGAGCCGGCGGCGGAATCGCCCTCCACGATGTATATCTCGCACAGGGCCGGGTCCCGCTCATTGCAGTCCTTCAGCTTATCCGGCATCTGACCGGATTCAAGGCCGGTCTTCCGGCGGACGCTCTCTCTGGCCTTCCGGGCCGCCTCTCTGGCCCGGGAGGCAGTCATAGCCTTTTCCATTACCGCCTTGCCCACGGCGGGGTTTTCCTCCAAAAACTGATCCAGGGCGGAGGACACCACCGTGTCCACCAGGGTCCGCATCTCGGAGTTTCCGAGCTTTGCCTTGGTCTGGCCCTCAAACTGGGGATTTGTCAGCTTAACGGATATGACGGCCGTCAGACCCTCTCTCGTATCCTCGCCGGAGAGGGATTCGTCCTCCTTCAGAATCTTTGCCTTATGGCCGTATGCGTTCAGAGCCCGGGTCAGGGCCGTCTTGAATCCGGTCTCGTGCATACCGCCCTCCGGGGTATGGATGTTGTTGGCGAAGGAGACGATGGTCTCGTTATAGCTGTCGTTCCACTGAAGGGCCACCTCCGCCGTGGCGTCCGAACGGTCGCCCTGGACATATATGACCTTTTCATGGATGGGGGTCTTGTTGCGGTTGATGAAGGTTACAAACTCCCGAATGCCTCCCTCGTAGTACATCTCATCGAAGGCTTCCTTGCCCTCCCGCTCGTCCTTGGTGGATATGCGCAAGCCGGCGTTCAGAAACGCCTGCTCCCGCATGCGCACATGCAGGGTCTCATAGTCAAAGACCGTATCGTCGAACATCTCCGGGTCGGGGTGGAAGCGCACAACGGTTCCCGTATGGTCCGTGGTGCCGGTGATGTGCATGTCCTCTGTTTTGTCTCCCCGGGAGAAGGCCATGTGATAGATGTTCCCATTTTTATAAACATCTACCTCCAGCCAGTCGGACAATGCGTTCACCACAGATGCGCCCACGCCGTGCAGGCCGCCGGATACCTTATATCCGCCGGCGCCGAATTTGCCGCCGGCATGGAGAACGGTATATACCACCTCCAGCGCCGGCTTTCCCGTCTGCTCCTGGATATCCACAGGGATACCGCGGCCGTTGTCCGTGACCTTTATTACATTCCCTTCCTCTATGACCACCTGGATATGATCGCAGTAGCCGGCCAGGGCCTCGTCGATGGCGTTGTCCACAATCTCATAGACCAGATGATGCAGGCCGGAAGAGGAGGTGGAGCCGATATACATACCCGGCCGCATACGGACGGCCTCCAATCCCTCCAATACCTGGATTTTTGAGGCGTCATATTCCTGGGTAACTTTTTCATTGAATTCTGCCATTGCTTTTCTCCTGGATGTTCAGCCGCCGGGCCAGTGTGACCGCTGTCGGCTGAGTAAGTACGATATTTTTGTCCGTGCAGACGACAAAGGAACGGGGTATGTCGTCCGCCGTGTTTTTTATGCTGCCGGCCTTTTCCGCCATGCTCAAATACTTCCTGGTCAGATGAGACCAGGAGGTATTGTCCAGATCGAAGATCCCGATGATGCTTTTATCCTCTATGGCAAGATCGCCGCCAAGATACAGATACATTCCTTCCTCACTTCTTGTCCTCTCTTTATTTTATCCTTCCCCGCTCCACGGAAAACACCCTGCCCCCTGTTCGGCGGCTGATGTTTTCGTCCTCGCAGCAGGTGATAAGGGTCTGTCCTCCGCCGATGCGGTTCAGCACAAATTCCTGCCTTGCTCCGTCCAGCTCCGACAATACATCGTCCAGCAGGAGCACGGGATACTGTCCCGTTTCGGCCTTGAATATTTCCCGCTCCGCCAGCTTGATGCTCAGTGCCGCCGTTCTGGTCTGACCCTGAGAGGCAAAGGAGCGGGCGGGCATACCGTCGATGGTGATTTCTATATCGTCCTTATGGGCGCCGGTCAGACACTGGCCCGCCTCCAGCTCCGCCTGTCTGTGGGCCTGCTGATGGGAGAGAATTTGTTTATATATCTCCTCTGCCGGGGCCCGTGGGTCTGTGACAGTGCTTACCGTTTTATAGGTCAGGGACAAAGCCTCTCCTCCGCCGGAAAAATCCCTGTGTATCGGCCCGGCGGCCTTGGCGAGTCTGTCCACAAAGGAGGCCCTATATCGTATCATCCGGGCCGAGCATCTTGCAAGACCGTCGGAAAATTCGTCCAGCGTGTCCAAAAGACTCGGCTTTTCCCGCCAATCCTTCAGAATGCGGGTCTTGTTTTCATACAACCGATTGAAATCCGAAAGGATGCTCCCATAGCCCGGGCGGAGCTGGCTGATGGCAGTGTCCATCAGCTTTCGCCGGGCGGCGGATCCGTCCTTGATGATATAAAGATCATCGGGAGAGAACAGCACTGCCGTCATAAGACCAGCCAGGGCGCTGGAGGTGCGCCGTGAGCCGTTTACCGTTACCTGCCGCCGCTGACCGGGACGAAACAGCAGCCGAATCGTCTGGCTCCGTCCGTCAGAATCCACGTCCGCCAGCACGCTGGCCCAGTCGCAGCCCTTTCCTATCAGCTCCCGGTCAAACCGGGTTCGGAAGCTGTGCGTGCCGGTGAGAAGATATACGGCTTCCAGAAGATTCGTTTTTCCCTGGGCGTTTTTTCCGCAGATAACGTTCACGTCCGGGCCGAATTCCACCGCTTCCTCGTCATAATTCCGGAAGCCGGACAGGGCGATTTTTTCTACCCTCATACCCCGGCTTTCAGCCGCACGGGCAGAATCATATAGGAGAAGCTCTCCGTCCCGTCTGCCGGCACGATGACGCAGGGAGAGGCGGCGTTATTGAAGCAAAGCCGTATTTTATCCGCCGGCGCTGCCCGCAGCGCGTCCATCAGGTAGGTGTTATTGAAGCCGATCTCCAGATCGCCGCCCCGACCGTCCACCGGGCATTGATCCTCGCCCCGGCCTACGCCGGTGGTGCAGAATATTTTTATCAGATCGTCCCCCAGAATGAGACGGAGAGGCGTTTTTGTCTTTTCGTCGATAATAAGGGAAACGCGGCTGACCGCCTTCAGAAGCTCGTTTCTCTCCGCTTCCATCGTGATGGAGAAGTCGGAAGGAATGCTCTTTCTATAATTCAGAAACTCTCCCTCCAGCCGACGGGTCACCAGCACCGTTTCTCCGAGAGAAAAGGATATATGCTTGGCGCCGACGGTGATTTCCACGGGCTCCTCCTCATCGCCGCACAGCTTTTCCACATCGGAAAGGGCTGCGCCGGGAACGATGAAGGAGCACTCCTCCGCGTCCTGGGAGGACAGCGTCTCTTTCCGGAGCGCGAGACGGAAGCCGTCTACCGCCACCATGGTCAGATCGCCGTTTTTGATTTCCAGCAGTGCACCGGTATAGACCGGTCTGCTCTCGTTGCTGCTGACGGCGAATATGGTCTGACGGATCATTTTGCTCATGATACCCTGACCGACGGAAACGGCGTTTTCCTTATTGACAGACGGCAGCTCAGGATATTCCTCGCTGTCTGTACCCATGATGGAAAAATCCGCCGCCCCGCAGGTAATGCGGGTGTTCAGCCCGCCCTCCGCCGTGATAGTTACTATATCATCCGGCAGGCTTCTTACAATCTCTCCGAATATTTTTGCTCCCAGGATGATGGAGCCGGGCTCCGCCACATCCGCAGGAACGGAGGTATAGATGCCCTTTTTCAGATCATAGCCGGTCAGCTTTACGTCCTGCCCTGCCTGGATAAGAATACCTTCCAGAGCGGGAATGGGACTTTTTGAGGCGGTGCATCGCGACACGGTGGCCACGGCTGCCTGCAATAGATATTTTTCACAGGAAAATTTCATGGTTCCTCCTTCTAAGAGAGCTAGGTAGCTTATATTTTAGTAGTCGTAGTAGAGGCGGTTGATTCTGTTGAAAACCGGCCGCGGGCGTTGAAGTGAGGGAATTTTTGATGTTCAAAAGCATGTTTAAAATTTTGAAGTTTTTCAACAGCTTTCAAAATGGAGGATGATTTCCACATTTTTCAACAGAAGACATTTCCACGATCCACAGCGAAATGTGGAAAAATCATTGGCCCCGGGAATTCAGATTTGCGGTTATCTCCCGCACGGCGGCGGCGGTGTTCGCATCGGATTTTATCAGCTCCTCTACCTTGCGGATGGAGGAAAGCACAGTGGAATGGTTCCGGTGGTCGAACAGCTCGCCTATGTCCACCAGGGAGAGGTTTGTCAGACTGCGGATAAGATACATAGCCACCTGACGGGCCATGGCAGTGTTTTTAGACCGGCGCTGGCCCCGGATATCGGATTCGTCGATGCCGAAAAACCGGGCAGTCTCTGCTATGATGGCGTCCGGCGTGGGAATGTAAAGGCCGGTATGTATCACGTCCTTGATCGCCCGCTTTACGCTGGTTATGCTGATGGAATCGTCCATGATGTCCCGATAGGCGGTCAGCCGGTGAACAACTCCTTCGATCTGACGGATGTTGTTGGTAAGATTTTCTGCGATATAATCCACTACCTCATCCGACAGCACGAGTCCCAGGCCCTGGCCCTTATTGCGGATGATGGCCATGCGGGTCTCCAGATCCGGCGGCTGGATATCCGCCATCAGACCGCCCTCGAAGCGGGTGCGGAGACGGTCTTCCAGTTTGACCATTTCCATCGGCGGACGGTCGGAGGTAATCACAATCTGGTGGCCGGCCTCATAGATATTGTTGAAGGTGTGGAAAAATTCCTCCTGCACGGCGATCTTGCCGGCGATAAACTGGATATCGTCCACCAGAAACAGGTCCACATTGCGGTAGCGCTGGCGGAATTGCTCCTGTGTCGCCTCCCGGAGGGATGTTATCATCTGATTTGTGAATTCGTCACCCTTGACGTAGCCAATCTTCACGGAGGGGTTCCGTTCCCGTATGGCCTGGCCGATGGCCAGCAGCAGATGGGTCTTTCCCAGACCGGAATTTCCGTAGATAAAAAGGGGATTGTATACCGTTCCCGGATTTTCCGAAACGGCGATGGCCGCGGCATGGGCGAATTTGTTCGACTGGCCCACGATGAAGCGGTCGAAGGTATAGGCGGCGGCCTCCGGGAGATTATCCTCCGGCCCTTCCCGGCGGTATTCGTCCAGTTCGTCTCCTACCAGGACTAGGATATCGAACTCGCAGGCGAAAAGATCTGCCAGAGCATCCCGGATGGTCTGGCCAAATCTCTGAAGAATGATATTTCTCTTAAAATCGGAGGAGGTCTGTAAAACGAGCCTCTTTTCTCCCAGCTCGACAGGCTGGCAGTCGGAAAACCAGGTATTGATAGCAGTGGGAGTAAGCTGACTGGATAGCTTATCCATAATGCTCTGCCAAATATCTTCTAAGGAATTCATACGTCCTCCCGCTTTTGCTCTTTTGATCCATTTAACAATCTATTATACCATTTTCCGGACCCAAATACAATATTTAAATAACAGAACAAAGAATGATTTGCTTTATAATGGTGAAAAAGACAAAGAAAATGGCGACAAAGGATGAAGGCTGCCGCTGCCGGGAAAAAAGGCTTGCACACCGGAGGGACGATGGATTACAATAAAAGGGAATCCAACTGAGGTAATATATGTGAAAATCCTATCAGAATCAATACTGGAAAACAAAAATCTCGCCCCCCTCCCGGACGCCATCGAGGGGGGACGTCTGCCTGCCCTGATATCCGGGCTTGGACCGGTGCATCGGGCCAATCTGGGAGCGGCGCTGGCGGAAAAAACAAAACGGCCCCTTTGGGTGATCTCTCCGGACGATACGGCGGCGGAGGCTATGGCCGGAGATCTGGCCGGATTTCTGGGGACGACAGCGTCCGTCCTGGTGGGCAGGGATTTTTCTTTTTACGACATGGAAAGCGTGTCCCGTCAGGGAGAGCAGCGCCGGCTGAAGGTGCTGGACGCCCTGGCGGAGGGGGACGAAGCTCCCGTGGTATGCACTGTAGCGGCGCTGCTGCAAAGAACTATGACGCCTGCCGCTCTGCGCCGGGCATGTTTGTCTGTAAAGACAGGGGACAGTCTCCCCATGGAGGATGGGATAGATCATCTTCTCCGTCTGGGCTACCGTCCGGCGGAGCAGGTGGAGGGCCCCGGACAGTTTGCCCGCCGGGGCGGGATACTGGACGTATGGCCGGGCGGCGCCGCATCACCTGCCCGAATAGAATTCTGGGGTGATGATATCGACAGCATTCACTCCTTTGACCCGGACAGCCAGCGGCGCACGGAGGAAATAAAAAGCCTCCGGCTCATTCCCGCAGCGGAGACCCTGCCTTCCCTGGCGGAGGGCGGGCCGTCGGCGCTGGCGGAAAAGCTGGGAGACATAGAAAAGCGGCTGAACCGCAACGCCGTGAGGTTCGATGTGGAAAAGCTCCGCCGGAGCCTGCGGGCAGACGGGGAGGCCCTGGAAAATAACAGGAGCCTTGCCGCAGCGGATAAATATATGGAGCTTATTTATCCCGCCTTTGCCATCGCAGTGGATTATATCCCGGCGGATGCGCTCGTCCTTATAGATCAGCCCGGAAAATGCGCCCAGCAGGCCAGAAGCTATCTGAAACAGGGGGAGGAGAATCTGCGCCTGCTGATAGAGGGCGGTGTTCTTCCCGGAAGACTGGGGCGGTTTTATATGTCCTGGGAGGAGGCGCTGTCCCGGCTTGAGGATTATCCTGTAGTGATGGCGGATGCCTTCACCGTAGGAAGCTATCCCCTGCCGCCCAAAACGATCATGGCCGTTTCCGCAAAGCAGCTCCCCTCCTATGCAGGAAGCGGCCAGACGGCCGCCGCAGACGTGCGCCACTGGCTGGGAGAGGGGTACCGCTGCGTCGTGCTGGCAGGCGACAGCCGCCGGGCCCAGGCTATGGAGGAGCTTCTCCGCCAGGAGGAGGCGGGCCGGATATACCGGGACAGCGAGCTATCCGCTCTCCCGGAGCCGGGCTGCTGTGCCGTGGCCGTGGGGAGCCTGTCCTCCGGGATTGAATACCCACAGATAAAGCTGGCGATCCTGGCGGATACCCAGATCATGAAGACCGGCCTGCGCAAAAGCACAACCAAGAGAAAACGTGCTCTTCCCGCCGGGGCCAGACTGGGCTCCTATGAGGACCTGACGGTGGGAGACCTGGTGGTGCATGAAAATTACGGCATCGGCCGGTTTGCCGGTATCGTGAAGATGCGCACGGACGGGGTGGAAAAGGACTATGTGAAGATCTGCTATGCCGGAACGGACAGCATTTATGTTCCCGCCACCCAGCTGGATATGGTGACGAAATATATCGGCGGAGGAGAGGACGCGCCGGTCAAGCTGTCCCGTCTGGGAGGGGGAGACTGGAACCGGGCCAGAAGAAAGGCCAAGGCCGCCGCCAAGGAGATGGCGGGCGAGCTTA
Organism: Oscillospiraceae bacterium; assembly: GCA_021203045.1. Taxonomy (GTDB): domain Bacteria; phylum Bacillota; class Clostridia; order Oscillospirales; family Oscillospiraceae; genus CAJOIG01. Next base: position 76,781 of record JAJQBY010000136.1, read on the forward strand.
TCGCGCTGTATGCCGCCCGGCAACGGACGCCCGGCCACGCCTTCGGCCCGGATACGCCCTGGCAGAGGGAGTTTGAGGACGCCTTTGAATACACGGAGACAGGCGATCAGCTCCGCTGCGCGGAGGAGGTCAAGGGGGATATGGAAAAGCCCGTCCCCATGGACCGGCTCCTGTGCGGGGACGTGGGCTACGGAAAAACGGAGGTGGCTCTCCGGGCTGTGATGAAATGCGTTCTGGACGGCTATCAGGCGGCCATATTGGTGCCTACCACCGTATTGGCCCAGCAGCATTATCAGACGGCGGTCAGCCGGTTTTTCGGCTTTTCCGTGAAGATTGGCGTATTGTCCCGCTTCACCACGGCCGCCCAGCTCAAGCAGACCCTGCGGGAGATGGAGAGCGGTGCCTGCGATATCGTGATTGGCACCCACAGACTTTTGCAGAAGGATGTGAAATTCAAGAAGCTGGGGCTTCTGGTGGTGGATGAGGAGCAGCGCTTTGGCGTCAGCCATAAAGAGCACATCAAGGAGATGGCAAAGCAGGTGGATGTGCTGACGCTGTCCGCTACGCCTATACCCCGGACGCTGAACATGGCGCTGTCCGGTCTGCGGGATATGTCCACCCTGGAGGAGCCGCCCCACGACCGGCTGCCCGTCCAGACCTATGTGATGGAGCACGACTGGGGCGTTTTGTGCGACGCCATCCGCCGGGAGCTGGCCAGGGGCGGACAGGTATATTATCTGCATAACCGGGTGGACAGCATCACCCGCACCGCCGCGAAAATATTGGAGCTGCTGCCGGATATAACCATAGACGTGGCCCACGGCCGCATGGATGAGGCGGAGCTATCCGCCGCCATGGACAAGGTCATCCAGGGACAGACCCAAGTGCTGGTGTGCACCACCATCATCGAGACGGGCATCGATATTCCAAATGTGAATACCCTCATTATCGAGGATGCGGATAAAATGGGCCTTGCCCAGCTCCACCAGATACGAGGGCGGGTGGGCCGTTCCGCCAGGAGAGCCAGCGCCTATCTGACCTATCGGAAGGACAAGGTACTGACAGAGGTGGCGGAAAAACGGCTGGAGGCCATCCGGGAATTTGCGGAATTCAACTCCGGCTTCCGCATCGCCATGCGGGATCTGGAGATTCGGGGAGCGGGAAACGTCCTGGGCGCGGAGCAGTCCGGTCATATGATCGACGTGGGCTATGATATGTATCTGAAGCTGCTGGAGGAGGCGGTGCTGGAGGAAAAGGGAGAGCCCGTCCCCACCCGGACGGACTGCGCCGCAGATCTGGCCGTGAATGCCAATATCCCGGATACCTACATAAAAAGCGCTGCTCAGCGGGTGGATATATACCGGCGTATCGCCCTGATACGCTCGGAAGCGGAGGCGGACGACATCACAGACGAGCTGTGCGACCGCTTCGGCGACCCGCCTCCGGCGGTGAATACCCTGATACAGGTGGCTCTCCTTCGGGGAGAGGCATCGTCCGCCGGTATATCGGATATCTCCCAGAAGGGAGGCGTGGTGCGCTTCGATTTTGCCCTGTTCGATTTTGAGCGTATCAGCGCCCTTTACAGCCGGCCGGAGTGGAAGGGCCGTATCAAGGTGGAGGCGGGGTCGAAGCCTGCCGTCAGCCTGAAATTGAAGTCCGGCCGCCGCATCCTGGAGGAGGCCAGAGCCTTTGTGGGAGAATATAAAAGCGCAAAGGAAGAATAATTCACAATTTATCAATATACGGGGAAAATAAAAGTATTATAATATAGCCAATTTGCGGAGGAAGCGGAGCCGGGTCATACCTGCCCGCAGAGACCCACGATAAGGAGAAGAAACAAAATGAGACGCAACAAGAAACTGATCGCCGTCCTGGCGGCGGCCCTGGCGTTGGTAATGGCCCTGTCCGGATGCAGCTCCACCACGGTGGAGGCCTATACCGTCACGGGGGATACCACGGAGACAGCCGCAGAGAGCCTGGATTTTGAGGCGGCATACAACTACTACGATCCCGACACCGTCATTTTCTATGTGGACGGCACCGGCGTCACCTGGCAGGAGCTGTTCTATGAGATCATGTATTACACTGCCTATATAGAATATCAGGAGGGCACGGAGATCACCAGCTGGTCCGACGTCTGCTCCCTGTTCACGGATTCTGACGGCAACTACTATACCTATGGGGCGGTGGTGCTGCAAAACGCCATCACGGTCCTGGAGCAGTATCACATCGTCTATGACCATCTGGCGGACGCAGGGGTCACCCTGGGCAAGGACGCCCTGGACAGCATCGAGGCCCTCCGGGAGCAGGTCATCGAGGAGAACTTCGATGGAGACGAGGACGCCTTCTATGAATATCTGGACAGCATGTACTGCACCGAGGAGCTGTGGAACTGGTTCAATGAGGTAGACGCCATGTATGCCTATGACGGCTTCGATACTCTGTACGGCGAGTTTGGCAGCGACCTGTCCGACGAGGACGTGATGGCCTATGCCGCCGGGGATGAGGACGGCACCTGGACCCAGTATGTTCAGATAAAGCAGATATACATCTATACCGAAACCGAGGAGGAGGCCGAAGAAACGGAGGACGCCGAGGATACGGAGGAAACTGCTGAGGACGCAGCGGAGACCGAGGCCACGGAGGAAGCCTCCGATGCTACAGAGGAAGCGGCCTCCGAGGAAAGCGGAGCAGTGGATGCCATCCTGGCTGCCCTGGACGCGGCGGAGGATGTGGATGCAACCTTTGACGAACTTTACAGCCAGTATAACGAGAACGCCGATCTGGACCCCTATGAGGGCGGCTGGTGCGTCTATGAGGGTGACACGGACGATGAAATCTATCAGGCGGCCCTGGAGCTGGGCGAATATGAATATACTGTGGTGTCCATCGACGGCGCCGATGTGATCGTCATGAGCGTTCCCATCGATCCGGACGCAGGCGTCTATTATGATTCCAGCACCGGCACCATGTATACCCTGCGGTATTACGCCGCCTGGCAGAACTACTCCGATCTGATCAACGGAGACGACGGATGGATTGCCAGCGCAGAGGCCGAGTGGGCCGACGGCTTTGACAGCTTCAGCCTGACCACTGTCTTTGCCGAGGCCGCCGCTGCGGAAACCGATGACACAGCGGAGGATGCCGCGGATTAAGGCAGAACGACCAAAAAATACAAGTAAACCGAGCCGCACTGGGATAGTCCCGGTGCGGCTTTAGTGTTTGGAGATATCCCTGTGCCCTCGCCGTTTAGGGATGGTGACGAGCCACAGAAAGGGCAGGCCGCCATAGATCAGGCAGTTGCTGATGACAGGGACGAGCCGGTCCGACCAGAGAAGAAGATCATAGGCGGAGGGAGCCGCCAGATGGCTGCACAGCAGAGCCGCCGCCCCCTCTGCCAGAAAAAGCCACCGTCCCCGGCGCATGCTGAATATAGGCCGCCCCTCCGCCGGAGCGAGGTGAAACACAGGAGTCAATGCCTCATAAGCGCAGCGAAGCAGCAGAAGGCATAAAATAAAATCCGTGAACACCCACAGGGCGATGACCACCGCCTCAATACGCTGGGCCAGACCCAGGATGGATATGTCCCGTATCATGACGAAAAAGGGATAGCTGAGCTGCCCTGTCAGCCAGGAGCCGAAGGTGGCCGTAACTACCGCGCACAATAGGCCGGCTATGGCAAGATACAACGCAAGGCGGGGCAGGGCCCATTTTATGGGCCTGTCCGTTTTTTCCACATAGCCGGAAAGAAAGGTGAAGCAGGCGGCCACGCCGCCCACCGTGACCATGGGCCAGGCTCCCATAAGAACGGAAATGCCGTTCGTCCCCGTCAGAGGGAGAAGGTTATCAAGGGAGGCGTTCGGCAGAGAGAACAGAAGGACCGTGGCCAGCACCCCCAAAAGGACGGCCTGCAAAATAACAGCGGTGCGTCCGGCCGCCCGCAGGGTCCCCAGGGAGGTCAGAACGCAAACGATCAGCAGGACGATCACGAACGGCCATACCCCGCTGCTGGGATAGACTGTGGCCACCAGTCGTTCGGCCCCGCTGCGGAGGATGAACCCGGCGTAAAACAAAAACCAGGCGGCAAAGATCAGCAACACTGCCCGTCCCCATACCGGACCCAGCCATCGCATAAGCAGACCTGCCATGCCCTCGCCCGGCCGCATATGGCGGCTGTAGGCTCCCATCAGCGCTGCCAGAGCCCATAATACGAGAAAGGCGGGAATGACGCTCAGAAACGCACCCCGTCCTGCCGCCTGGGCGGACAGCCGGGGCTCCAGCCGCATAAGGGGAGACAGCAGCGCCGTGGATATTACCGCGGCGAACTGTCTTCTTGTCATGGTACTGCCGTTCATAGAGAACCTCCCGATCAAACTCTGTTTTTGTTTACTGGGCCAGGTCATAGCTTCTGTCCACCTCGCCGTCTATCTCGATGGTAACGGAGAGAGCCGGAAAAATATCCTCCCAGCTATCCGGCGTAATCCCCCCGGGGGACTCTCTGCCTGCGGCGCTTCTCAGCCCGAGAAAATCACAGCCCAGAGACTGAGCCCTGGCTATGACAGCGGAGAGCCATTGCCCGGCGGCTTCTCCCAGAGCCTGATCCAGCCTGTCCGGGTCAGTCTCGCCGCCGTCCTCCTGTTCTAGTATCCCGGCCTGCAGGGAGCCCTGAATTGTAAGCCCCTCCAGGTCTCCGGCCTCTCCCCATTGCCCGTGAACGTCGACGCTGCCGCCGACCAGCTCCAGGGTGTTTCTCTCCACCGTCACCCGGGTTCCGGCGATGCTGCCGGCGAGAAGATCGGCCCCCAGCGATTCCTCCTGAGAGAGATAGCCAACCAGAGCCTCGCCCCGGAAGACTGCGTAGCCCGCAGGGAGCAGCGCGGTGCCCGGCGTATCATCGGTATATACCGTACCCTGAGAGGAGGCGGCCTCGATGGCAAGGCAGAGCGCGCAGCCCTCCTCCGCCAAGGAGGCGGCGATCTCCCGTATGGAATAGATATGCCGGCGGTCGAGACGGATCTCCCGTTCCAGGGAGGCAAGCTGCTCCGTGACGTCCGATACGCCGCCGGAGGCAGATATGAGGGCCTGGGCCGCGCTGCCCTTGACTACAAACATGGCGGTGCCCATCCGCATATCGGGACTGCGCGCCACCCAGCGGAGGATCGTCTCCAGATCTGTTTCCGCCGCCTCCTGCCCCAGCAGGATATACTGCACATGGGCGTAATACAGCTCGTCCCTGGGGGAATATTTCTGGAGACGCTGAATGGCCGTCTCTATACTGGAGGCGGTGGTGCGCAGCACCAGCGGCGGGTCCTCGTCCGGATCGATACCGGAGGAAACGCTCAGCTCCACGCCGCCTCCGGCGGTGTCGATGCCCAGGGTCTGGATGGGGAGCAGACGCTCCAGATCCTGGCGCCCGGCAAACAGGCTCTCCCCGCTGCATCCGGTCAGGCACAGCAGGATATACATATATATTATTACTGTGAGAAATCTTTTCATTTTTTTCTTCTGATGTCACCGCCGTTTATCAGCTTGTCCCGGTAAAGGTCCTTCCATGGTGCCCGGCGAATGAATATGCCTCCGGAATCCCCACCGCCGGAGCCGGCCAGAGGCGTCATATAGGGCAGGCCGAAGGTCTCCAGAGAGCACAGATGCCACAGCAGCAGCGCCGTGCCCACCACGATGCCGAACATCCCTGCCAACGCCGCCGCAATGGCAAGACCAAACCGGCATAGCCGGATGGCGGTGCTCAGATCCTGGCTGGGCATGGTGTATCCGGCGATGCCCGCCAGGGCCACCACGATCACGGCGATGGGGCTGATGACCTTGGCGTCCACGGCAGACTGGCCCACGATCAGCGCGCCGATGATGCTGACCGTCTGGCCCACCGGGTCCGGCAGACGCAGGCCCGCCTCCTGAAGCAGCTCAAAGGCCAGCAACATCCCCAGCACCTCCGCCGCCGTGGAAAAGGGGGACGGATTGCTTGGATTCAATGACGGAGAGCAGCAGCTTCGTGGGTATCATTTCCGCGTGGAACGTGGCCACGGCAACATAAAAGGCCGGCAGCAGCAGGCTCAGTATCAGGGCCGCCCAGCGCAGCAGCCGGATGGCGGAGGCCGCCAGATAGTGCAGGGAGCGGTCCTCTGAGGTCCACATAAATTCCGGCAGAAAGGCCGGCGCGGCGAAGGCCAGGGGCATTCCGTCTACGATCACGGCCACCCGCCCCTGAAGCAGAAGCATGGAAAGGGTGTCCGGCCGCTCTGTGTGAAGAAGCTGGGGGAAGGGAGAGCGGGGCGCATCCGCAAGGCCGCTGTCCAGCACATCCGGCATGATGGCCCCGTCCACATCCATGGCCTCCAGGCGGCGGAGCATCTCCTCCGGCAGAGCCGGGTCCGCCACGCCCTCTATCCACAGGACGGCGGCGGAGGATCGGCTTTTCCGGCCGATGGTGGCCTCCTTCAGCTTCAGCCTTGGCGTGTGCAGGCGGGAGCGGACCAGACCTGTATTAATCCGCAGGGGCTCGACGAAGGCGTCCTTGCCGCCCTTCAGGGATTTTTCCACGGATGGCTCCTGCACGCTCCGGTGCTGACCGGTCTTGACCTGAAAGAGAAAGGCTGTCCCCTGAAAGACCAGAGCGCAGCTGCCGAAGGAAAGAGCCTCCGCAAGCGCATCCATGCTGTCCGTCTGCTTCATGGAGCTGCTGTAAACGGCTCCGCCTGCCAGTCCATCCAGAACATCCTTCTCTGAGACCGCCCCGGCGAAGCGGGCGGGGTCGGTCAGGGGCCGCAGCACCTGCTCCGCTACCTCCGCGCCGGACACAGTCCCATCCAGCCAGCAGACAAAAATATGGACAGATGTTCCTGTGATGTGGACGTTGTGGGA
>JAJQBY010000067.1 GCA_021203045.1 Oscillospiraceae bacterium
GTAAAAAACCTGGAGACCGGCGAACAGTTTGAAGAAAGCTATGACAAGCTGCTGCTTTCTCCGGGCGCAAAGCCCACTCAGCCCCGTCTGCCGGGTGTCGGTATAAGCCGGGTCTTTACCCTGCGCACGGTGGAGGATACTTTGCACATTCGGGAATATATTGATCTTCATCAGCCGAAATCGGCTGTGTTGGCTGGTGGTGGGTTTATTAGTCTGGAAGTGGCCGAGAACCTGCGAAAGCTGGGTATGGACGTGACCATCGTACAGCGCCCGAAGCAACTCATGAATCCCTTTGATTGGGATATGGCGTCCTTTATCCATAACGAAATGCGAAAGCACGGCGTAAAGCTGGCGCTGGGGCATACGGTAGAGGGGTTTGAGGAAACAAAACATGGAATCAGCGTGCTGCTCAAGGACGCTGCGCCGCTGGAAGCCGATATGGTGATTCTCGCCATCGGCGTCACGCCGGACAGCCATCTGGCAAAAGAAGCCGGATTGGAGCTTGGCGTCAAAGACAGCATTTTGGTCAATGACCGGATGGAGACCTCCGTTTCCGATATTTATGCCGTGGGCGATGCTGTCCAGGTGAAGCATTTCGTCTCCGGTCAGGATACGCTGCTCTCTCTGGCAGGCCCGGCCAATAAACAGGGACGGATCGCTGCCGACAATATTTGCGGTGGAGACAGCCACTACAAGGAGAGCCAGGGCAGTTCTATTCTCCAGATCTTCGACCTGATAGCAGCTTCTACCGGGTTAAATGAATCTAGCGCGAAGGCGGCGGGATTGTCCGTGGATAAAGTGATTTTATCCCCTATGAGCCATGCCAGCTATTATCCCGGCGGCAAGCTGATGACCATGAAGGTGGTTTTTGAAAAGGAAACATACCGACTGCTGGGAGCGCAGATCATTGGCTATGAAGGTGTGGACAAGCGTATTGATGTGCTTGCGACAGCAATCCGGGCCGGAATGAATGCGCTTGATCTGAAAGACCTTGACCTTGCCTACGCGCCGCCCTATTCCTCTGCCAAAGACCCGGTCAATATGGCGGGGTATATCATCGACAACCTCGCAAGCGGCATTGTGAAGCAGTGGTATCTGGAGGATGTGGACAGTCTGCCCCGCGATGGCAGATTTACTCTGTTGGATACGCGCACCAGGGAAGAATATGAGCAGGGGCATATCGAAGGTTTCATCAACATCCCGGTGGACGAGCTTCGGGATCGGCTGGCAGAGATCAAAACAGGGAAACCGGTCTATGTCATCTGCCAGAGCGGACTTCGCAGTTATATCGCATCCCGGATTCTCACTGGAAACGGATATGACTGCTATAATTTTGCCGGAGGCTATCGTTTTTATGATGCCGTTATCAATGACCGCTGCCTGATTGACCGTGCCAGCGATTGCGGCATGAATCAACATTGAGAAAAACACCCGCTGGGTTCCGAAAAGGTGCCGCAGCGGGTGTTATTATCTGTTACTCACTTTTTCCAGCTTGTCCATGTCTGTTAGTTCTACTGTCCCACGTGAGAGCTTTACCATCCCCTCGCTCTGAAAATACCGCAGCATCCTGGTCACGACCTCACGGGCAGTCCCCAAATGGTTCCCGATGATCTCATGTGTGATTTTCAACTTTGACGTATTCTCAAGGGAAGACTCCTCCAGGAGAAATGCGGCCAGCCGGCGGTCAAAGCTCCTCCACATGATCTGATCCATCAGCCACATGACATCCGAAAACCGGCTGGCCATGATCTCGTTCGTATAGTTAGCCAGAGGCGCAGATTCTTCCATCACCTTTTTATAGGCTTCTGCCGGTATCAGCCAGACCTCCGTGTCCTTCTCTGCTTCGATCACAATGTCAAACTGAATGCTCCGCATAATGCATGAGGCGGAAAACAGACAAATGTCCCGTTCGAACAAGCGGTACATGGTGATTTCCCGCCCTTCATCCGAAATTGTATACGCTCTTAACTGGCCGGACTGTATCAGAAACAGGCCCGTACAATCTGTCAGGCCGTTGTGGACGATCTGCCCTTTTTTATAGCTCTGCTGATCCGAGGGCGATAAAAGCCTGGACTGCTGCGCAGAGGTCAATTTCTCCCACATAGGGAAATATTCCTTTAACTCCATGGCACTTCATCTCCTGTTCGGAAGTATCGTATCATATTTTATGGCATATGTCAATAATATTTCTTGACATATGCCATAAATGGGAGTATGATAGGGACAGAATCCAACCAAAGGGGGAGCAATAAGTGAAAATCGCAATTCCGCTGGATGAAAATAAACAGGATGTGTGCATCGTATTGGCGCGAGCACCCTATTTCTTGTTCCGGGAGGGGGAGGAGGAAGCTATCACAGAAAATCCTGCTGCTCAGGCTCAGGGAGGCGCCGGTATTCAGGCGGCTCAATTTCTTGTGGATAACGGTGTCGATGTGCTGATAACTGTTCGTTGTGGGCAGAATGCTGCCGAAGTGTTTGCCGCAGCCAATATAAAAATCTATAAGTCCGTTCATAAGACCGCCGCTGATGAATTGATCGCTTTTGCCGGGGGAAAACTGGAGAAACTGACACAGTTTCACGGCGGCTTCCATGGAATGAGCTGATTCTGATGAAAATCGCAGTTTTAAGCGGTAAAGGCGGTGCAGGGAAAACCTATGTGGCGGTCAATCTGGCAGCGGCTGCCGGGAAATGCACCTATGTTGACTGTGACGTAGAGGAACCCAATGGGCGGCTGTTTTGGAAGCCGGCGGATGTCCAATGTGCCACTGTCAGCACGTCGCTCCCCGCCTTTGATGCCGTCAAATGCACCGGCTGCAAGGAATGTGTGCGCGCCTGCCGATTTCATGCGCTGGTGTATGTCAGGGAAAAGCCTGTGCTGTTTTCCGAGGCGTGTCACAGCTGCGGTCTATGCCAGATGGTTTGCCCGGAGCAGGCCATCACAGAAGCTGAAAACCCTATTGGTGTTCTGGAAGTGGGACATCATGGAGCTGTCACAGTTGTGACCGGCATACTGAATCCCGGCGAAGCCTCCGGGGTTCCTGTGATCCGGCAGGCGCTGAAGCAGACAGGCGACGTGACGGTGATGGACTGTCCCCCTGGCAGTGCCTGTAGCGTGATGGAGAGCATCATGGATGCCGACTACTGTGTATTAGTAGTGGAGCCGACGGCATTTGGTTTTCACAATTTTCAGATGGTTTATGAGCTTGCAAGCCTGCTGAAAAAGAAATGCGGCGTGGT
>JAJQBY010000117.1 GCA_021203045.1 Oscillospiraceae bacterium
ATTATATAGAAAAGTGGGGGGTATTATTTCCATATGACAGATATAGCGCCTCGAACGGCGGGCCTCCACCTATTATTTATTAAAATAATTATTAGAAAAAGAGACTTAACATCATAATAATTTTACGGACGTGGGAGAGAAAAATGCAGAGCATAGGCGCTTTGCGCATTTCAGTATTATATTAATTCCCGCTAAAGTGAAACAGTCAAATAGAACAGAAATAGCGGCGGGGCAATAGTACAAGATTTTTTCCTCCCATGACAGTATTATTATTCTAAATTTAACAAGATTAAAGAGAGGTTTATATATGGGATATACACGGCAGGAATTGAAAAAAGCTAGAATAACAAACTTGTATGATTACTTAATTAATAATTATTCCGATAGCTTTAAACTAGAAGGTAATAGTTTAAGATTTTTGGAAAACAAAAGTATTTCAATACGGAGTGATTATTGCGGTTATTATGATTTTGCTAACGATGAAAAAGGGAATAGTGTTGACTTCCTTGTTAGGCATATGGGTTATAGTGTTGTTGATGCAGTCAAGGAATTGTGTTATAGCGATTGCAATGTGTGTAATGATGATGGCATGATAACGACACTACCCGATAATTTCCCGGAGCCTACCCTTGAAAGACCAAAACAGATGTTTGCTTACCTAAAGGGCCGGGGCATACCATATAACATTACACAGCTATTGGTTGACAAGGATTTGTTGTATCAAAGCAAACAGTATAATAATTGTGTATTCATCAACAAGGATAAAGATTGGTGCGAGATAAGAGGAACGCTAACATATGGGACACCATACCACCAAACATTATCAGATGGTATTGATGATGGATATTGGTCTTTTACAGAGGCAGAAGATGCGGACATAGCTTATATATGTGAGGGAGCGATTGATGCTATCAGCCTATATCTGATTAATCAGCAACAGGGTATTACTACTCCCGCTCTTTACATCAGTATTGGCGGGGTAAACAAACAACCGGCGATTGACCGCATAAAGAACACCATAGGGACAGTTATTTTGGCAGTAGATAATGACAGAGCGGGACAGCTTTGCCGGGATAGAAACCCGGACTTGCAATCAATAATTCCAATAAACAAAGATTTTAATTTAGATTTACAGGAGCTGAAAAGATGAGAAAAAAAGAAAAGAAAATGACGAAAAGAGAAGAACGGGACTACTGGGATAATTTAGATTACGAAATACACCAAGTAAACAAATTATGGGACAATCAATTCCGCAATTATAGGGGAAAGAAAAGCAATGTTGCTATACTTGCAGACTATATCAAGAGCTTACGGACAGGAACACGGTTTAATAATAAGACAATAATGCGAGACACAGGGCTAACAGCTACACAGCTAAAGTGTGCAAAGCGGAACAAGTATATCAAGGCCGCGCTAAAAATCATGCGGCGATTCCCGGAAGATTCCCGCAGCCCGTGGGAAAAATATTGATGGATGGTACTAATTAACTCCCCAATAATTGAGGGCGTTAGAAATAACTAACTAAAAAAGGGGCAAATTTTCGAGCGCCGAAAATTATGAATAAAGTGTGAACAAATTAGAAAATTAAAGGAGAAATAAAGATATGAATACTACTACTAATTACAATATCCCGATTGGTGAAAAGTACAGTTTAAGCGTAAGTGAAGCCGCGCAATATTTCCGCATAGGTGAAAAGAAGTTATATGACCTTGCAAAAGATAACCCCGATGCTAAGTGGTTACTACGTAATGGTAACAGGGTACAGTTCAAAAGGTCACTTTTTGAGAAGTATCTCGATGGGATTAATATTATCTAAGAGAGGACGGCTTGCCGGGGGATTGCCTACCATGGTATAATCTACTTGATAGGTATTTCTCCCCACAGCCGGAAGGAGAAATATGAAAAAGAGAAAAGACAATAAAGGCCGTCTTTTGCATGACGGCGAATCACAGAGAGCGGATGGGAGGTATGCTTATACCTATAAAAATCAATTGGGACAGCGTAAGACGGTGTATAGCTGGCGGCTAACAACAAGCGATAGAACACCAGCCGGACAGAAGCAAAAGCCCGCATTGCGAGAATTAGAGTTACAGATTCAGAAGGACTTGACAGAGGACATTATATCAGACAAGGCCACGCTGAACGAGTGCTTTGACCGTAACATAGCTTTGCGCAAGATTAGAGATACAACCCGCAGTACATACAAAATAACTTATGATAGGTATGTAAGGCACACCATAGGCCACAAACCAATTACGGAGTTAAGTTACTCCACTATGCTAGCGTTTTTCTCGAATTTAGTAAATCAGGGCTACGGGCATTCTACGGCGGCACTTGTGCATTGTGCGCTGAATCCCGTTTTCAAGATGGCAGTCAGGGACAACATAATCCGTAATAACCCGCTCAGCGGGATAATGTCAGAAGTTGGCGGCTACAAACGGGAGCGCAAGGCACTTACAGCCGAACAGCAAGAAAAGTTTATTAACTTTGTAGCTCACCACAGTATTTATAAAAAGTGGTCGCCTATAATTAGTTGCTTGTTCGGTACAGGATGCCGTATAGGTGAGATGGTGGCTTTGCGCTGGCAAGATGTGGACTTTGCAAACGGGTTCATTACTATCAGCCTTTCGATGAATTACGGTAAGGGTTCAGATGGTAAGTATGCCTTTCATATTAGCACGCCAAAGACCGAAAAAGGCATACGCACTATTCCCCTATTTGATGATGTGCGTCAGATATTACTTGCAGAGAGGCAAAGACAGCTAGATAACAACTGTTCATGCAGGACGATTGTAGACGGCTACGGCGGCTTTATATGGGCTAATACATGGGGCAATGCTTATAGCGCTCAGATTGTATACAAGGCACTTGTTGGCATTGTAGAGGCATATAACGACAAAGAGCGAGAGACGGCGGCACAGGAACACAGGTTCCCCGTGCTTATGCCCCCTATCAGCCCCCACATACTACGCCACAGTTTTTGTACACGCCTATGCGAGAACGTGAGTGATGTTAAGTTAATATCTCAGGTGATGGGCCACAATGATATTAAGACCACGCTCAAGACTTACTACGATGTCAACCAACAACACGCCCAAGATGAATTTAAAAAGCTGGAGGGCAAAATCAAGATTTGCTAACATGATAACAGGGAGTTTACGACAATTTTACGACAGCGAAGCCCGCAACCCCTTGAAAT
>JAJQBY010000079.1 GCA_021203045.1 Oscillospiraceae bacterium
GTCTGGATACTGACACCATCATCGCCACCCTCTGCCCGGACGAGACCTATGAGACTGTTTGGGGCGTCCGCATGACCATCGACGGCGACTCCACCTGGACCGTCACCGGCGATTCCAGCCTGTACAGCCTGACTGTGGCCGAGGGCGCTGTCATCGAGGCAGCCGAAGGCCAGGAGCTGGAGATCTACGTGGACTGCGAGCTGAACAACGAGGATCTCACCTATGATTACACCACCGGCACCCAGGTCGATTCCCTGACCGCCGGCGAGTACACCGGTGTCGTCATCCTGGTCAAATAAGCCTTCTTCATCGTTCCTTTCCAACATAAAACGAGTCGCCCTCCCGGCAACGGGAGGGCGGCTTGTTGTTATCAGAGACCGCCTGATCTTTCCGCCGGGGCGAATATATCCCCTTTCAGGCTCCTTATCACGCGGAGCAGGACGGCAGCCACGGCGATAAAGGTCACTGTGTCGGCCGCAGGCATGAAGAAAGGCAAGGCGTAAAGGCCCCATATCATAGGCAGCAGCAGGGCAAAGCCCACACCCAAAACAAATTCCCGGACGATGGACAACACAGAGGCAGTTCGCGCCCTGCCCAGGGACTGAAGAAATATAAAGCTTCCCTTATTGATGCAGGCCAGCGGCAGCAGACACAGCTGACACCGAATGAACCAGACGGCGAATTCCGTGTAATACGCGCTCTCGTTCCCCGCGCCGAACACCAGCATAAGCTGATTCGGAAAGATCAGGAAAATCAGTGACGCAACAAAGCCCACCAGAGCCTCGATGCCCATCAATCGTTTCATCAGTCCCAGCACCCGGTCGTTCTGTCCCGCGCCGATATTATACCCCGCAATGGGGATGCAGCCCGCTGCCAGGCCCGCCGAGATGGATATAATGATCTGGAAAAATTTTGATACGATGCCCGCGATAGCGGTAGGTATCTGTGAATATTCCTCCAGGCCGAACACCGGGTCCAGTGCTCCATACTTGACCGCCATGTTAATCGTAGCCGCCATGGAGAGGACGATGGAGATCTGAGACAGAAAGCTCGCCATACCCATGGAGAGCATTTTTCCCAGCAGCCTCCGCCCAATGGAAAAGCAGTCCCTGTGCAGTTTCGTAGTTTTCATCCGCCACAGATAGGCCGCTGCCAGGCCCGCCGACAATATCTGCCCGCCGATCGTCGCCACAGCGGCTCCCATCATGCCCCATTGCAGCACATAGATACAGATAGGGTCAAAAATGATGTTGAACACCGCTCCCAGCACCAGGGTCATCATAGCATAGCTGGGACTTCCGTCTGAACGGATAATGGGATTCATTGCCTGACCGAACATATAAAAGGGAATCCCCAGCGTGATCCACAGAAAATACTCCTTGGACAGGCGGAAGGTCTCATCATTTACTCTCGCCCCAAAGGCGGTTAGGATCTGCTCCTGGAATATGAGATACACCGCCGTCAGTATAAGCCCTGCCGCGACAACGGCGATAACCGCATTTCCCACGCCCCGGCTCGCATCCTTGCTCCGCCCGGCGCCCAGGCTTATACTGACGAAGGTGCAGCAACCATCCCCGATCATTACCGCAATGGAAACGGCTACCACCGTCATAGGAAACACCACCGTATTGGCGGCATTCCCATAGGAGCCCAAATAGGAGGCATTCGCAATAAATATCTGATCGACAATATTATACAGCGCCGCTATTACCATGGATACCACACATGGAATGGCATACTTCCACATGAGCTTTCCCAGACGTTCTGTTTTCAAATAATCGTTTGCATCGACCGGCATAAGTCGTTCCTTCTTTCCAAAGATTCAGGCCAGGTTCACAAACTCTCACCCGTCGATCCTGCTTGGAAAGCAACACACTTCAAACGAATTGGAATCTATCCATAACCAGTGACGCTATTGTACGCTTATCTTTTTTGATATGCAAGTACCCCTTGTGACATACGATCACCCATTCCGGAATATCCTTCCAAATATCCAGTGGGTAAAGGGCGCTGCTGCAAAGAAATTCCAGAAAAAGGCCATGGGAAAGTTTTTCAGCACCGTTCCTACCCAGATCGCCGGAAGCTGCGCGATGGGCGCGCCGGCCAGGATGACGTTGAACAAAATAGACGCGATCAGGCTCATGGACGGGCACATGACCGCTACCGTCGCCCCCTGGCGCAGCAGCTGGCAGACATAAGGGTTATCCTTCTCCGGGTCGCTGTGCTTGGCGGCAAAGGAGGCCCCGAATCGGTTCCCGTATAGGTTCGAAATGATAAAAACGAATATGCCCATATAGGAGGCCTCCACCAGCGCGTCCCAAAAGACGATATTCGTCATGTTGCTGAGCCCGCCGGCAATCAGCGTGGCCCCTTCCTTGATGGCCACGTTATAGACCTCCATCCCGTAGGCCATGGCGTACGACATGATGAGACCGAACACGATCCCCTGCTTTTTGTTCTTCGGCATAATAATCCTCCGCTCCTGTAATGTGATGATAAATGCGCCGCAACAAAAAAGGCGTATTCCCCTTTCAGTCTCCTGAAAAGAGCAATACGCCTTGCGAACACTGTGTATGCTACACGCATTTATGGAATTTTGTCGTTTATATCATAGCACAAAAAGGGCTTTGATGTAAGTAAAATTTATAAAAAGCTTTTCCGCCGGGGATACGCTTATTCCCGCATGTCGCTCAGTATATCATACGCTTTTTGGTACTTCCGAGCTCTGTTCCTGTCGGCCTCCGTTACAGCCGGAAGCCGCTCCAGCATCATATTATTTGTCAGGTCGGCCAGCTTTACCCTTCTCGCAAGCGGATTTTGTGAGACCCTGCGGACGTAGTCAAAGTAATCCTCCCCGCTCCGATGTGTCATGGTGTAGACCGCCTGATAGATCTCCGGGCCAAATACCGCCTCGATCTCCTCCGGCGGATAATCCGTATCCTCCATAACATCGTGAAGGTACGCGACACATTTTTCGGCATCCGTTTCAACGTGCGCCGCCACGTATTCCAGATGCTCCGTGTACGGCCTTCCGGCCTTGTCGACCTGGCCCTTGTGGGCCCGGTATGCCAACCGCCTGGCCTCCTCGACCTTTTCTGTGCTCATCGCGGTTCGTTAACCTCCTCGACCTTCTCTGATCTCAGGCCGACCTATACAGCATTTGCCGGCTTCTGACTCTGACCGTATCATATTATTAAATAAGAAATACCTGTAAAGGGTAAATATAAGGGCAACCGCCCGGATAAAAGCCGCAAAAAAAGCCTGTGACCTCAGGGATCACAGGCTTTCTGCTTGGTGGAGACGAAGGGATTCGAACCCTCGACCTCTCGGATGCGAACCGAACGCTCTCCCAGCTGAGCTACGCCCCCAAGCCGCTAAGATATTATAGCACGAATTTTTATTTTGTAAAGTCCCTCTTGATAAAAAAGTCTTCCTGGTTTATAATATGCGTTGGAGCTGTACTAGTCGGGGAGCCAGCGGTGCCCTGTACCCGCAATCCGCTATAGCGGGGACGAACTCCTGCCCCCGGATATTCGATGTGTCGCCTGCCCGCAGCAAGTAGCGTTGATGGCTCGGTCTTGCGCAACGGGAACCCGTGAACCATGTCAGGCGGGGAACCGAGCAGCATTAAGCGGGACCTCCCGTGTGCCGTGAGGTCGCCGGGTCTGAGCCAACTGCTGCGGTAACGGATGTGTCGGATATACAAAGGCAGGTGTGCAGCTCTTTTATTATACCAAAATATCAAAATCAGGGCCTTACGGCCCTATTGCAGGATAAGAGGCTTTTTTCATGTATCAGGCGCTCTATCGAAAATGGCGGCCCCGCACCTTCGACGATGTGGTGGGCCAGGATCATATCACCACCACGCTGAAGCGGCAGGTCCAGACCGGCCGCCTGTCTCATGCCTATCTGTTCATCGGGACCCGGGGCACCGGCAAGACCACCTGCGCAAAGATTCTGGCACGGGCTGTGAACTGTGAGCATCCTGTGGACGGCAATCCCTGCAATCAATGCGCCGCCTGCCGGGGCATTGAGGAGGGCAGCATCCTGGACGTGGTGGAGCTGGACGCCGCCTCCAACAACCGGGTGGACGATGTCCGCGCCCTGCAGGACGAGGCCATCTTCTCCCCCGCCAGCGTGAAAAAGCGGGTCTATATCATCGACGAGGTCCATATGCTCTCCACAGCGGCCTTCAACGCCCTTCTCAAAATATTGGAGGAGCCCCCGGAGCATCTGATGTTCATTCTCTGCACCACAGAGCTTCACAAGGTCCTGCCCACCATCGTCTCACGTTGCCAGCGCCACAGCTTCAAGCGCATCGAGCCGGAGGCCATCGAGGGACGGCTCGCCTATGTGGCAGAGCAGGAGGGGCTGACGCTGGAGCCGGAGGCCGGGGCACTGCTGGCCCGTATGGCGGACGGCGGAATGCGGGACGCCCTGAGCCTGCTGGATCAATGCGCCGCCACGGAGCACATCGGCACCCAGGAGGTGCTTTCCGCCATGGGGCTGGCCGGGAGCCAGCGGACAGCGGAGCTTCTGGAGGCCGTATGCGCCGGGTCCGCAGAAAGGGCACTGACCGCCTTCGATGCTCTCTGGAAGGACGGCAAGGACCCCGCCGGCATTTTGGATGAGCTGGCCGGACTGATGCGGGACGTGCTGCTTTTGCAGGTAGCCCCCCAGAGCGGAGACGCCCTGCTCTCCGGCCTGTATGAAAAAAAGACCCTTCAGCATTTTGCAGCAAAGCTCCCCGGTGCGCGGTTGATGGACGGCATGAATGAGATTCGGGCGGCCGATCTCTCCGGCGCAAATCCCCGGCGGACGGCGGAGCTATGCCTTGTGCGTCTGTGTGTGCCGGAGACCGGAGATACCCTGGCGGGGCTGAAGATCCGCGTGGCCCGGCTGGAAGCCGCGTGGAGAACAGGTTCAGTCCCCGCCGGCGACGGCCCCGCTGTCCCGCCTGCGGAGCCTCCGGCACCTGCGCCTGCACGGCCGTCTCCGCCGGAGACAAAGCCGGCACCTTCCGCCCCGGAGACAGACGCGCCCTGGTATACGGACGATGACGCGCCCCCGGAGGAGCCGGAGCTGCCGCCCCCGCCGGAGCCTGTCAGGAGAGCGTCCGCGCCCACTCCCGCACCTGCGCCGGAGCCAACGCCTCCACCCGAGCCCGAGCCTGAACCCGCGCCCACATCGCCCTCCCTGCGGCCGCAGGCGGCGCAGCAGGCGCAGGACGGTACCTTCTGGGATACCCTTGTCCGCAGACTGAACGGCAAGATCGATATGGGCATATACGCCATGCTGAACGCCCCGACCCAAGTGACCGGCACGCTGGAGGGAGACGTGCTGACTGTGCATCTGCTCTCCCCCATCGCTGGGATGATGGTAAATACCCCCGTCATGTCCGCCGCCATCCAGGCAGAGGCCGGCGATATCGCAGGCAGGCCCGTTCGGGTGACCTTCACCGATCAGCCCCCCACCGCCTCCCCGGCTGCCGCTCCGGCCCACCCGGATATGAGCAAGCTGGACGAACTGAAAAAATTCCCCAACTTTCGGATAGAATAATTAACATAACAGGAGACGACATATTATGGCTAAAAATTCCTATCGCGGCGGATATGGCGGCATGAACCAGGCCGCCATGATGAAGCAGGCGCAGAAAATGCAGCAGGACCTGATAAAAATGCAGGCGGAGCTGGAGACCCAGACCTATACCGCCGCATCCGGCGGGGGCGTGGTGAAGGCCACCGTTTCCGGCAAGCGGGAGCTGACCGAGGTTGTCATCGACCCGGAGGCTGTCGATCCCGAGGATGTGGAAATGCTCCAGGATCTGATCGTGGCCGCCGTGAACGAGGCCCTTCGCAAGGCGGAGGAGGCGTCCAGCCAGTCCATGAGCCGCATCACCGGCAATCTGGGCGGCCTTGGCGGTATGTTCTGACGCAGCGACACAAAATCGATGCCCCGGCGGCGTCATGGAAGCACAGCTCTGTGCTGCTCCTATGGCGCCGCCGGGGGCTTTATATTGGTATCCGCAGCATAACAATCCTTAGGGACTACGGGCAGCATTTTACAGAACATTTGATTTTTCTACGCATATGTGGTAGAATACCTTTTGATTGGTTATATTCCCATGATTTGACCTGCTATCGTCCTGCGCGGACAACGAGCCGCAGGACCTCATCAGCGTATCCCTATCCAGGAGTGGAAGTGGAGAGATTTATGGAAAAATATGTAATACACGGAGGCACACCCCTCCATGGCAACGTGGATATCTCCGGAGCGAAAAACGCTGCGGTAGCAATTATTCCCGCCGCTCTGATGGTCCGGGGCGTGTGCCGGCTGGAGAACCTGCCCCAGATCAGCGATGTGGACACACAGCTGCGCATCCTGACCTATATGGGCGCCAAGGTGAAGATGATAAACCCATCCACCATGGAGCTGGACTGCACCAACGTGCAGATAGATCATCTGCCGGAGGAGATGTGGGAGCTGACACGGCGCATCCGCGCCAGCTACTACCTCATCGGGGCCATGCTGGGCCGCTTTGGGGAGGCTTACAGCACCATGCCTGGCGGCTGCAACTTCGGCGTCCGGCCTATCGACCAGCACATCAAGGGGCTGACCGCCCTGGGCGCAGAGGTGGACGTGTCCGGCGGCTTCATAAACGCCCGGGCAAAAACAGGCCGTCTGAAGGGCACCACCATTTACTTAGACAAGGTCTCTGTCGGCGCTACGGTGAACATCATGATCGCCGCCGCCACGGCAGAGGGACGCACCGTCATTGAAAACGTAGCCCGGGAACCCCATATCGTCGATCTGGCGAATTTCCTGAACTCCATCGGCGCGGATGTCCGGGGCGCCGGCACCGACGTCATCAAGATCCGGGGCGTCAAGCAGCTCCACGGCGGAACCTACACCCTGATTCCCGATCAGATCGAGGCCGGGACCTATATGGCCGCCGTCGCCGCCTGCGGGGGCAGCGTGCGGGTATCAAACGTCATACCCAAGCATCTGGAATGTATTTCCTCCAAGCTTCGGGAAATGAACGTCCAGGTGGAGGAGGGCGACGATTTTGTCGTCGTCAGCCGGGAGAGCGCGCTGCGCCATACAAACGTAAAGACCATGCCCTACCCCGGCTTCCCCACAGATATGCAGCCGCAGATATGCGCGGTATTGTGCTGCGCCCCCGGCATCAGCGTGGTAACGGAGGGCGTGTGGGACAGCCGTTACAAATATGTAGCGGAGCTGAAGAAAATGGGCGCGCAGATCCAGGTAGAGGATCAGGCCGCCTTTATCCAGGGCGTTTCCCACCTGACCGGGGCCACGGTGAAGGCCTGCGATCTCCGGGCCGGGGCCGCCGTCGTCGTGGCCGGACTGGCTGCGCAGGGCGTCACAAAAATTGAGGATATCTTCTATATTGAGCGCGGCTACGAAAACCTTGTAGGCAAGCTTCAGGCCCTGGGGGCGGACATTCAGTGCATCGACGAGCCGGAAAGCACCGGCACCAGAGGTCCTGTTCGCTGGGCCGTCATATGATATGCGGCTGACAGTGTTTGCCAGCAGCTCCTCCGGGAACTGCTCCCTGGTCCGGGGTGGGGGCCGCCGCGTTCTTCTGGACGCAGGCATATCCGCAAAACGGATAAAGACCGCCCTGGCCGGTGAGGGCCTGACGCCGGACGACCTGGACGGCATTTTTATCACACATGAACATTCTGACCATATTGCGGGGCTTGCTGTCCTTTTGAAGCAGTTTCCCGTGCCGGTCTTTGCCCCCGGGACGGTCGCGGAAGCGCTGCGCCAGTCTATCCCGGGGGCATGCGCTTGTGTCCGGGACATTCCCATGGAGCAGCCTGTCATACTGGGCGAGCTGACCGTCACCCCCTTTCCCACGCCTCACGACGCCCCGCAAAGCGCGGGCTACCGCCTGGAGGCGGATGGGCAGGCCCTTGCCCTGGCCACAGACACCGGCTGCGTTACGGACGTGATGCTGAATTACCTCTCCGGCGCGGAAACGGTCCTGATCGAGGCAAATCACGATGAAGCCATGCTGCGCTATGGGCCGTACCCCTCTTATCTGAAGCGGCGCGTGCTGTCCGACCGGGGCCATCTCTCCAACGCCGAGTGCACCTGGCTGGCCTCCGTGCTGGCCCACTGGGGCGCGGAGCGCATCGTTCTGGGCCACCTCTCCAAGCAGAACAATGTACCAGCCCTGGCAAGAAAGACCGTCAGCCGTGGCCTGGAAGGCACCGGAGCGCAGCTATTCGTGGCCCCGGAGCTTGGCCGTCTGGAGGTGGACAGCGACCTATGCTGCATCTGACCATTCTGTGTATGGGACGGCTGAAGGAGCCCTATTACATAGCCGCCTGCCGGGAATATGAAAAGCGGCTGACCGCCTATTGCCGGACGGAGATCGTCGAGCTGCCGGAGGATGGAGACATCACCGCAAAAATCCCCAAGGGCGCTTATGTGATTGCCCTGTGCATCGAGGGCGATAAGACCGACAGCCCCGGTCTTGCGTCCCGGCTGGAGGCCCTGGCGAATCAGGGACGCAGCCGGATATGTCTGCTGATCGGCGGCTCGGAGGGTCTTCCGAAGACGGCGAAGGCGCGGGCAGACTGGCAGCTGTCCATGTCGGATATGACCTTTCCCCACCACCTGGCCCGGGTCATGCTCCTGGAGCAGCTTTACAGAGCCATGTCCATCTCTGCCGGCGCCAAATACCACAAGTGAGGCCGCGGGTTAAAGAAAATTTAATGGCTTTGTAATGATAATTTTCCAAAAAATATCTTGATTTTTGTTCATAAAGAGGTATGATATATGCGCGCTTGGGGACGCCATGAATATGGCAAGCTCTACGATTCCTGGCCCAAGGACGGCCAGGGACAGCCGGAGGAACCGGTCCTTTTGACCACCTGCTCTCCACTGGATCTGGAGGCGCAGATGGTGCAGTCCATGCTGGAGGCCTACGGCATACCCAGCCTGCGGCATTTGCCGGGGGATGGAGCCTTCGGCGAGCTGATCGTGGGCATGAGCGGCAGCGGCATCGACATCTATGTGCCGAAAAGCGCCCTCGCCCAGGCCCAGGAGCTCATGAAAGGAGAACCAGATGATGACGGAATACAGGCGTGAATATGAGCGGTGGCTGGGCAGTCCCTCCCTCTCCGATGAGGAGTGGCAGGAACTGGACGCTATCCGCGGTAGCGATGATGAGATCAAAAGCCGCTTCCGCGCTCCGCTGGAATTCGGCACCGCAGGACTGCGGGGCGTCATGGGCGCCGGGCTCGCCCGGATGAACGTCCATGTGATCCGCTGGGCCACTCAGGCCTTCGCCACCCTGGTGGTGAAGGAGGGAGACGAGGCCCGGAGAAAGGGTGTTGTCATCTGCTATGACTGCCGGAACCACAGCCAGGAATTTGCCATGGAGGCGGCCTGCGTCTGCGCGGCAAACGGCGTTCATGTGCGGCTGTTTGACGCGCTACGGCCCACGCCGGAGCTGTCCTTTGCCGTCATCCACTATGGGGCCACGGCGGGCATCAACATCACTGCCAGCCACAACCCCAAGGAATACAACGGCTACAAGGTCTATTGGTCCGACGGAGCGCAGCTGCCGCCCCAGCACGCAGCGGCGGTGGCCCGGACCATGGAAGAGCTGGACATCTTTACCGGCGTCTCCACCATGTCCTTCAAGGAGGCGCTGAAGGACGGCCTGATCGAATACATAGGCGCGGAGACGGACGAGCTGTTTTTGCAGAACGTCCTGACCCAGGCCATCGACAGAGACTGTGTCCGGCAGGCGGCCGACCGGCTCCAGATCGTCTATACCCCCTTCCACGGCGCGGGCCACGCTCTGGTGCCTGAGGCGCTCAAGCGCCTGGGTATCAAGCATATCCACCCCGTACCGGAGCAGATGGTGCTGGACGGGAACTTCCCCACGGTGGAGAGCCCCAACCCGGAAAACCCGGAGGGCTTCTACCTGGCCGTGGATCTGGCAAAAAAGGTGGGCAGCGCCCTGATCATCGGCACCGACCCGGACTCCGACCGGGTGGGCGTCATGGCCCTGGGCAGGGACGGAGAATATCACACCATCACCGGCAACCAGATGGGCGCTTTGCTGGCCGATTATATCATCACCGCCCGGCGGGCCGCCGGCACCCTGCCGGAAAACGCCGCCATCCTCTCCACCATTGTGTCCACCTCTATGACCCGGGCTATCTGCGAGGCCAACGGCATCCACTTCGAGGAGACCTTCACCGGCTTCAAATTCATGGCGGAAAAGCTGGCTCAATACAAAGCGCAGGGCAGCTACAGCTACATTCTGGCCTTTGAGGAGAGCTACGGCTACATGCTGGGAGATTACGTCCGGGACAAGGACGCCGTCACCGCCAGCATGATGATCGCGGAGATGGCCGCCCATTACGATGTCCAGGGCATGACCCTGCTGGACGCTCTGGATGCTCTCTATGAGAAATACGGTTGCTTTGAGGAGCGCACCGTGAACATCTACATGGCCGGCGTCGACGGGCCGGAGCGCATGGCCGCCCTGATGACCCGTATGCGCAGCAACACCCCCACAGAGCTTGGCGGTCAGCACATCGTCCGCCTGCGGGACTATAAGGACGGCACCATCACCGTGCCGGAGCTGGGCCCTGTAGGGCGCACGGAGCTTTCCGGCTCTAATGTGCTGTATTTCGAGCTGGCAAACGATGTGAATCTGATCATCCGTCCCTCCGGGACGGAGCCGAAGATCAAGGTCTATATCCTGGCCCGCGATAAGGACCGGGACGCCTGCCGCCAAAAGGCGGAGGTTCTGGCCGCCTGGGCCGAACTTTTAGGAAAGGAGTAACGCTTTCCATGAAACGCTGCAAAAAACTGATAAGCCTGGTGCTGGTACTGTGCATGCTGACAGCTCTGGCCGCTCCCGCTCTGGCCGTTGACGCCGGGGAGGAGCGGGTGGTCCTGGGAGCCGATCTGACAAGCGACCAGATTCTGACCGTATACGAGCAGTTTGGCCTGCTGCGCGGCTCCGTCACGGAGCTGACCGTTACCAACACGGAGGAGCGCACCTATCTGGAGGGCATCGTCTCCGAAAGCGTCATCGGCACGCGGAGCATCTCCTGTGTATATATCAAAATCCTGGAGGAGGACGCGGGCCTGACTGTTACCACCAATAACATCAGCTGGTGCACCGAGGATATGTACCGCTCCGCTATGACCACTGCCGGCATCTATGACGCGGAGGTCAAGGTGGGCGCTCCCTATTCCGTATCCGGCACTGCCGCCCTGACCGGCATCTATAAGGCCTATGAGGACATCACCGGCGAGGAGCTGGAGGAGGAGGCCAAATCCGCCGCCGCCGATGAGCTGGTGGTGACCGCAGAGCTGGCCGACGAGCTGGAAAATGAGGACGACGCCGTGGCCATCGTGAACGATGTGAAAATGATCGTGGACGAGACCGGCGACATGACGGACGAGGAGATCCAGGAGGAGATCGAGACCATCGCCGATGATTACGGCTATACCCTGGATCAGGACCTGATCGACAAGATTATCGAGCTCGTCCGGAGTCTGGAGCAACTGGATGTATCTCAGCTCCAGGAAAAGGTTCAGGCCCTGCAGGAGACCCTGGCCACTGCGGAGGAATACGCCCAGGAGGCACTGACTTTCGGGCAGAAGATCGTTCAGTTCTTCCAGAAAATCATCGACGCTTTCCTCAGCATCTTCGGCGGCGGTGACGACGAGGATGAGCCTGAGCCCACCGAGGCAGTCACAGATACGGAGACCGGCGCTGAGACAGAAGCCGAAGCCGAGGATACGACCGAGGAGGAAGCCGAAGCCCAGGAGAATATCACAGATGAAGAAACGACAGTCGAAGCTGAAGCTGAGACTGAGGCTGATACTACCGAGGCAGACGCAGTCGATATCAGCTGACCTGCCGCCACGCCATAACGGAGACCGCATCATAAATCATGACGCGGTCTCCGTTTTTTGCTGCCAAAATATCTCTTTACAATTTGTTAATATTTGGTTAAGTTGCTCCTTTCATTTTTTGGAATTCCTATTATAATAAAAAATGATATGTAAGAACATTTTTTCTTGCGTTCAAAATCATAAGGAGGAATACCAAAAATGAAGCGTACCCTGAAATTCCTGCTCTGCACGGTCTTTGCCGTCGCCCTGATGGCAGGCATGACCAGCGCTCTCGCCTGCACCGGCTATTACGTGGGCAAAGACGCCAGTGTGGATGGCACCTACATCATCGGCCATACGGCAGACGCATCCACCACAGCCCAGGGCTGCGTGATCGTAGTGGAAGCCAGCACCGAGCCTGGTCGCACCATGACCGTAGGCGGCCGGGAAGTTCCCCTGCCGGACGTGACCTACCAGTATACTGCCACTCCGCCCCTGTCCAGGCTGGACTTTGCCAACTCCGCCAGCAATGAATGCGGTCTGTCCATCTCTGGCGCCGTTACTACCTACATCTCTGATGCCATGCAGGAGGCCGATCCCTATACCACTGATGGCTTGGCCGAGAGGTGGATTACCTCCTATCTCGCTGCCACCTGTTCCACAGCCCGCGAGGCCGTGGAGACCTATGGTGAGCTGATGGAGCTTTACGGCAGTTCTGAGTCCAACACCTTCCTGATCACCGACCAGAACGAGGCCTGGTATCTGGAGAGCTATTCTGGCCATCAGTGGGTCGCCGTAAAATGCCCGGACGACTGCGTGGCCGTTTTCGGCAATGAGTGCATGCTCGGGACGCTGGAGGATTACGTAGAGGGCGAGACCCTGCTCCACTCCGACGATCTGTTCACCCTGCCCGAAGAGGCCGGTCTGGCCGTCTATGACGAGGACGGCAACATGGATATGTTCGAAACCTACTGCGGCGACGACCTGCTGGAGGATTATTCCAACCTCCGCACCTGGTACGGCCATTTCCTGCTGGCCCCCTCCACCGCCGGAGAATATGAGACCAAGACCCGCTATGACCTGTTCTATGAGCCGGACGAGCTGGTATCCCTGGAGGATATCTTCGATCTGACCCGCTCCCGCTATGAGGGTACCGAGTACTGCCCGGACGAGACCGGCGAGAACATCCGCATCATTGGCATCGAGCGCCAGGAGAGCTGCGCTGTCATCCAGACCTACACCGACCTGCCCGCCGCCATGTGCGTCGTCACCTGGTGTACTCTCGGACCCGCCGACAATAACGTATATCTTCCCATAAGCAACCTGATTACCGATGTAGCGGAAATGTTCGACTATGTCCCGGAGGACTACAGCGGCTCCAGCTATCGCCTGGACATTGCCATGACTCACTTCAAGCGCCTGTCGGCTCTGGCCGAGCAGGACAGGGTCATGTACGCCGGTGTCAGCGAGTATTGGGATAGTGTGGACTCAACCCTAGTGGCAGAAATACCCTCCATTCTGGCTGATCTGGCCGAGCTGTACGCAGAGGACCCTGAGGCGGCCGCTGAGAGCATCACCGCCTATACCATCGAGGTACAGGAGCAGGCGCTGGAGGACGCGGACACCATGTTCGATGAGCTGGTCTGGTACATTATCGCCAACACCAACACCATGCCCACCACCGAGCAGACGCCCTTCGTCACCTCCCTTATGCCCACCGAGGAAGCCAGCGAGGGCTGAATCTCTTATGTAAAAAACTGACCGACCGGGGCTGTACCACAAGCAGTGGCACAGCCCCGGATTTTTGTGCGCTTTACTGATTTTATCCTTTACATTCCCAAATTTTTCTACTATAATTACATTTATCGTCCCCCGGGCGCACGCTCGGGGAACAAAAAAATGAAGGAGGAGTCGCAAAAAATGAAGCGAACCATCAAATTCCTGCTCTGCGTCGTCTTCGCCGTCGCCCTGATGGCGGGTATGACCAGCGCTCTCGCCTGCACCGGATACTATGTAGGCAAGGACGTCAGCGTGAACGGCACCTACATCACCGGTCACACCGTAGACATCACCACCACCGTTCAGGGCTACGTCACCGTGGTGGAGGCCAGCACCGAGCCGGGCCGCACCATCACCGTGGGCGACACGGAGGTTCCCCTGCCGGACGTGACCTATCAGTACACCGCCACCCCCATCGTGGGCTATGAGGACGCCGCCAACGCCGCCAGCAACGAGTATGGCCTGTCCATCACCGGCGCTGTCACCACCTATGTGTCCGACGCCATTCTGGAGGCCGACCCCCGCACCACCGACGGCATCTCCGAGATGTGGGTCAGCTCCTATATCGCCGCCACCTGCACCACCGCCCGGGAGGCTCTGGAGGCCTATGGCTATCTGATGGAGACCTACGGCAGCTCTGAGTGCAACACCTTCCTGATCACCGACCAGAACGAGGCCTGGTATCTGGAGAGCTACTCCGGTCACCAGTGGATCGCCGTGAAATGCCCGGACGACTGCGTAGCCGTATTCGGCAACGAGTGCATGCTGGGCACCGTGGAGGATTATGTAGAGGGCGAGACCATGTACTGCTCCGAGGAGCTTTTCACTCTGCCTGAGGAGCTCGGCGTAGCCGTCTATGACGAGGATGGCAACATGGATCTCTATGAGACCTACTGCGGCAGCGACCTGCTCAGCGACGGCTCCAACCTGCGCACCTGGTATGGCCACGTTCTGCTGGCTCCCTCCACCGCCGGAGATTACGACACCAAGACCCGTTATGACCTGTTCTATGAGCCGGACGAGCTGGTATCCGTGCAGGATATCCTTGAGCTGACCCGCGCCCGCTTCGAGGGCACCGAGTACTGCCCGGAGGAGACCGATGGAAACGCCCGTGTTATCGGCATTGAGCGCCAGATCAACTGCGCCGTCATCGAGACCTATCCCGACCTGCCCGCCGCCATGTGCGTCGTCACCTGGAACTGCCTCGCCAATGCGGAGCATTCCGTCTATCTGCCCATGAGCAACCTGATCACCGCCGTGGCGGATATATATGCCAACAATCCTGACGACTATGTAGAGGACTTCAGCAGCTATTACTACCGGCTGGACATCGCATTCACCCACTTCAAGCGTCTCGGCTCCCTGGCTGAGCAGGACCGCACCATGTGGGGCGACGGCGTCCGCGCCTATTGGAACAGCGTAGAGACCGCTCTGATCGCCGAGCTGCCCTCCATCCTGGAGGAGACTGCCGCCCTGTACGCGGAGGACCCTGAGGCTGCGGCCGAGAGCATGACCAGCTATTACATCGGTCTCCAGGAGTAGGCGCTGGAGGACGCAGATACCATGTTCGACGAGCTGATCTGGTATATCATCGCCAACAACAACACCACCGTACTGGATTCTGATAAGACCCCCTTCGCCACCTCCCTGCTGACCGTTGAGGAGGAGACCGAGGCCAGCGGCGAGGCTTCCGGTGAGGCTTCCGAGGAGACCGCCGCAACTGGCACGGAGGAAAGCGATTATCAGGCCTACCTCATGGCCTTCGTGGACTCCTGCGAGGACATCCAGACCAGCGGCGCTGCCGATGAGTATTACGCGCTGATTGAAGCCGGAGACTATGTCAGCTTCCCCGTCGAAATGCTCTTTGACGCCACCTGGTTCGGTGAGGTTGCCATGACCTATGATGAATTCGTGGCCGCCGGCGGTGTCTATGAGATTGCCGAGCACGCCTCCAACGGCGCCATGCTGGACGGCACCGGAAGGTAACCGCTCAGGACATATATCCATGCAGTCCACCTTGTCCGCAGGATGCGCGCTCCGCATGGATTGAATGACTCATATTTTAAAGACCGGGTGCTTCGTGCACCCGGTCCTTTTTGTCATATACTTTGCCTGCGCCATTCGTCCTGTTCAATAGACGCCGGCGCTCACAGCCGGACGGCCGCCCAGTATCCCTCCAGCAGCGCCTCGCGGGTCTTCTTCGCCTTGACGCACCGGAGGCAGTCCCCTACGGGGATGACCTGAGGCGCGGAGTAGATGAGGCTCTCATAAGCCGCCATATTGGAACGCAGGCCCAGCGCGTAAATAACGCTGTCCGCGTTCCGCAGCCGTGGCCGCCGTGGAGCAGGCACATATCATAACCGGCATGGTTCAGCTCATGGGAGGCAAGGGCCCCGCCCTCATGAATCGCCATGGCGAGCTCAGAGAGATAGGGCATACAGACACGACGCCGCGCCGGGTCGATGCAGAAGCTGCGGGGATTGGAGGCGGCATGCTCGCGGTCCACAGGCGTATCGCCGATCGTGACGACCGCCGCTCCGCCCCATGCCTTTTCACCATAGTAGGCGATCATGTCAGGCATGGGGAAGCCGTTCTCGTCCATCATACATATCATGTTGGGCGCGGAAAAAATACGGTTGCGGAAGGTCAGTCCTTTCACGGAAAAGCTCTCAAACAGATGGGGATAATACTTGTTCATAAGTATCCATTCCTTTCTTGGCGGGTGTCAGCTGTATTGCCCGGTTTTTGATTATTGTTATTTTAACACAAAGAGGCCTTCCGTGTAAAACATTACTCGCAGCAGAGAACCCGGCCTGCTCCCCCGTCAAAAATCCGCGCATCCTTTTGCAGAAATTTTATGTGTTTAATTTACATAATATTATATTATGTATTTCTTATAACCATCAAAACGCGGCGAGCATCCCGAAAG
>JAJQBY010000014.1 GCA_021203045.1 Oscillospiraceae bacterium
CGATAACGAGACCCGGGCTTTGTTCTACGACCACGGCGGGCGGTTATGGTCCGGTTCGAAATCCGGAGCGTTGAGGGTGTATGATCCGGCAACCGGGTCGGTCCTGTACCTCCACGCAGATGGTCGTCTGGATGAAAATCACCAGGTCTTTGCCGGAGCCGGTATCTATAACGTTTTCGAGGATTCGGAAGGGAGAATATGGATCGGTACCAAAGGAGACGGGTTGTTTGTGTTGAAACCTTTGCCAGAGAAGAGTTTCCGGTTATCCAAATATGTGCATGATTCGACCCGGCCTTTTAGTATCAGCGACGACGAAGTTTATTCGGTTTTCGAGGATAGCCGGGGCCGTATCTGGATCGGTTGTTTCCGGGAAGGAATCAACCTGGTGGAGGTCGGAGAGAACGGAGAATTCCGGTTTATTAACCGAAGGAACCGGATCAAACAGTATCCCGGTGGAGGGTTTACCTCCGTCCGTTACCTGACCGAGGGACCGGACGGGGTGATTCTTGTTGGGACGGCCGGAGGACTTTTGACCTTCGACGCCGGTAGGGACGATTGGGAAGGCCTTTATTTTTACCGCAACGTCCACCGGACACCGGAAGGAACGGGGATGTCGGGCGGAAACGTGATGCACATTCTCCGGACCCGGAAGGACGAGATCTTCGTCACCACCTTCGACGGAGGTTTTCAGAAAGTGGTCAGCGACCGGCTGTTGTCGGACACCCTTCGTTTTCGGAATTACCATTCAGGGCACGACAATACCATTCCCGGGCTGGTATTGGCCGCCGTGGAGGATACCGGAGGACAGATATGGATCATCTCGGAGGATGCGGTGACCTGCTTCGATCCGGTCTGCGAGCGCTTCGAACTGTTCAATGTCAATACCTTTATCCGGGGTAATTATTTTTCGGAAGCCATTCCCCTGATCGACCGGCAGGGGAGAATCCTGACGGGGATGTATGGGGGTATCTCCTATTCCACCCCGGCGATATTATCCGCAGCGACGACGTACCGCCGGTGGTTTTTACCGAGATCGTGCTCAAAGGAAGCGAGACCGAAAAACTCTTCCGTTGCGATTCGCTTGTGCTCGATCCGGATATCCGAAACCTGATGATCCGGTTCTCTTCACTGGATTACCTCGACGCCGAAGGAATCCGGTATGCTTACCGGCTCGAGGGACTCGAATCGGACTGGAATTATACCAGTGAAAACCG
The DNA here is from genome assembly GCA_021203045.1 of Oscillospiraceae bacterium. Taxonomy (GTDB): domain Bacteria; phylum Bacillota; class Clostridia; order Oscillospirales; family Oscillospiraceae; genus CAJOIG01. Next base: position 1,215 of record JAJQBY010000014.1, read on the forward strand.
GTCCGTCAGTTACGTGAACCTTCCCAAAGGAAGGTACCGGTTTCAGGTTCGCTCGACCGACAGTAAAGGGCATTGGGTGGAAAATACGGCGGTACTACCGATCTGTATAATGCCCAGGTTCCGGGAAACGGGATTGGCTCGGGTGCTGTTCGGGTTTATTCTTACCGGTATTATCGCCGTAGGGGTGTTTGTCGTCTCGTATGTCTACCGGCTGAGGTACCGGGTGGCCATGGAGCGGCAACTTGCCGATGTCTAGCTTCGTTTCTTTACCGATATTTCCCACGAACTGCGGACGCCGCTGACGCTGATTTCGAGTCCCGTCTCGGAGGTGCTCGAGCAGGAGTCCCTCTCTCCCCATGCCCGGGAATACCTCACCGTGGTGCGGAAGAATGTGGACCGGATGATGCAGCTGGTCAATCAAATACTCGATTTCCGCAAGATACAGAGTAAAAAAATGAAACTTTTGGTGGAATATACGGATATTAACCGGCTTCTGGAGCGGATCACGGAGGAGTTCCGGTTGATGGCCGAAGAAAAGAAAATCGACCTTCGGTTGGAAGCGACGGACGATTCCGTGAAGTGTTGGATCGACCGGGATAAATTCGAAAAAATAGTTTTCAATCTCCTGTCCAATGCTTTTAAATTTACGCTTTCCGGAAAGCCGATCACGGTGCGGCTCGGTCAAAACGAACGTCAGGTGATCGTTTCGGTGATCGACAAGGGGGTAGGTATTCCGGAGGGAAAACTGGCCAAATTATTCGAACGGTTCGAAAGTACTTCGGCTTACGACAGCCTCCAGCCTTCATCGGGAATTGGTCTTTCGATGGTGCGGGAGTTGACGTGGCTGCATCACGGGGAGGTGGATGTGACCAGCCGGGAGAACGAAGGGTCCGAGCTCCGTGTCATTTTTCGGAAGGGAAGAGCGCATTTCGAGAAAGACAAACATGCCGAATTGATTGTCTCGGACAGCAACGGGGTGGTGGAGCAGGAAGCCGTTCCCGGTGCGAAGTCCACCGGGGAATTGCCGGAAGCAGACGAACCGGACGGCAGACCCGCTCTTCTGGTCGTGGAGGATAACCCCGAATTGGCCGGTTTTCTGGTCAGCGTCTTGTCGAAGGATTACCGGGTTTGGGAAGCGGCAAACGGGAAAGAAGGACTGAAGCTGGCCTTTACCAGGCAGCCCGATTTTATTCTGACGGACGTGATGATGCCCGTGATGGACGGATTGGAGATGATCCGGGAAATCAAAAACAACCCCGATACGTGTCACATTCCGATCGTGGTACTGTCTGCCAAATCGTCGCTGGACGATCGGATACACGCGCTGGAGTACGGGATAGACGATTACATTACCAAGCCGTTCAGCGCTTCTTACCTCAAGACCCGTATCGCCACATTGATCGACCAAAGGAGGCGGTTGCAGGAACAGATTCTCTCCGGGTTGGCCGGAGTCATGGGTAGCGGGGTGAGTGAAATATCGCCGTCCAAACCGCATGTGGTACCGTTCGACCAAAAGTTTATGGAACGGTTGATGGTGTTTATGGAGGACAATATGGACAATGCGGAACTGGCTGTGGACGACCTGGCGGTGGCGATGGATATGAGCCGGTCGATTCTGTATCGGAAACTTAAATCGGTGGTAGGACTTTCACCGGTGGACTTCATCCGGGCGATCCGGATAAAACGGGCCATGCAATTGATCGATACGGGAGAATTTACGTTTTCGCAGATCGCCTACATGACCGGCTTCGGAGACCCCAAATACTTCGGGAAGAGCTTTAAAAGAGAGGTCGGGGTAACTCCGTCGGAATATAAAGCGGGAAAAAAATCGTAGAGTACGCTGAAATTTACCGAACTAAATTAAAGGGAACTATGGTTAAAAAATTGATGATGATGGCCCTGCTGGTGGCGGGGACGGTGAGCGCCACACTCGCGCAAACATCCGGAGACGAGGCCGG
>JAJQBY010000142.1 GCA_021203045.1 Oscillospiraceae bacterium
CAAAGCCTGAGGGTGAGGATGACGAGTCTGATCCACCTGCAAAGCCTGAGGGTGAGGATGACGAGTCTGATCCACCTGCAAAGCCTGAGGGTGAAGAAGACACGTCTGAAACACCCGAGGAGATCGAATCTGTCGAGGTCACCGACGAGGTGAATGATGACGGCACGGTGAACACCGAGCGGCTGGAGGCCACCATCGAGGCCGGTATAGAGATGGGCATTGCGGAGCTGGACAATGCTGAGAAAATGCAGTCCGCCATGGACGACGCCCAGGCGCTGATGGCCCGTATTGAGGCCGGCGACGAGACAGTGACCCAGGAAGAAGTCAATGCGGTCACAAAGGCGCTCCAGGATGAGATTGATGCGGCAACGGCAGACAATGAAGCCGGGGACTCTGAGGAAACCGAGGAGACCGGTGAGGTTGTAGATATCAATGAATATAAGACTGAGACCGGCGTAGATTATTCTGCTCTGATTGCAGCCATTGATGCTGCCAATGCAGTGGCCATAGAGCAGCTGACCGAGGCGCAGCAGGAGGCCATTAACAACGCCATCGAGGTGCTGAAGGAAGCGGAGGCTTATAACGAGGCCATCGCCGAGAATGCAGGCGCCGGTGAAGGCACCGAGCCTCCTCCCGATGATGGGACAGAGCCTCCTCCTGATGAGGGCACCGAGCCTCCTCCCGCTGAGGATACGTCCGCTGAGGCTGAAGCACTTCAGAAGAAGATTAATGAGGCTGTAATGGCCCTGAATGAGACCGGTATCGTTGCGGAGAATTTTGACGACACACAGAGCGAGGGTGACCCCAATGAAGGCAATACGCCTCCTGCCGGCGGCAGCGGTGAGCCCGGCGGTGGCCCTGGCGGCGCTCCCGGCGGTGGCGGCGGAGCCAGCGGCGACCCCAATGCTGCCAAGACCTATAACGGCGAGGAGGTCAGCATCGTGCTGAACACCGTCGTTGCGGAGGACGATGCCGAGAGCGAGATTCTCGAGTACTTCAAGGAGACCCTGGCGGAGTCCACAGATAACAAGATCACCGTGACCATCAACTATGAGGTCGAGGTGGAGATCGCCGAGGCGGGCGAGGACGCCCCGGATACTCTGGAGACCCTGGCCGAGGGTGAGGCCCAGATCGCGGCCATTGCCCGCACAGATTACAGAGACCGTCTGCCTCTGGTGAACGCTGTTCCCGATTTCGCGCCTGAAATGGCCCAGAACAACGTGGACTACTACAAGAATCTGTTCCAGGACGACGAGGACGCGGCCGCTGCCCTTGAGGAAGAGGGCAAGACCAACGGCGCCACCTATCTGGCTTCCTATGTGGTAGCGGATGAGGCCGGCGACAGCTACACCGGCGGCAACATTCTGGTTGCCGATCTGGAGTGGTGGGAGACTCTGTCCGATGATGCCCAGGAGTTCATTCTCCAGGCAGCGCAGGACGCGGCAGATCACTCCGCTGAGCTGATCGACGGCTCCGGTGCATCCGGCGAGGCTGGCGGTGATCCCAGCGCAGCCGGCGGCGAGGCCGGCGGTGACCCCGGTGCGGCCAGCGGTGATCCCAACGCAGCCGCTACAGGTGTTGAGCTGACTGAGGATGAAATCGCCGAGTGGACCACGGCTGTCACCTCTGCGGTGTCCCGCGCCAAGAGCACGGCCGAGGAGCTCGAGATGCAGGAGCAGTTCCGCGCTGTCCTGGCCGCAGCCGCCGACTTCATCGGCGTTGACGTGGCTATCGACATCTGAGCTTGAAAACGGCAAAATAAATAAGTTAAGGGGCCATGCCCGCGCGCAGCGCGGACATGGCCCCGTTTTTGTGTTCGGCTCCGAAACGGCGATGGTATCTTATCACACGATCTCCGTATAGCTGCCCAGATACCGGAAGGTCTCGCACAGCTCATCCATATCGCCCATCAGCTGGATGAAGCGGGGGGAGTAGACGGAGGTGTCCAGATCGAAATAGAACATGAACTCGAAATCCCGGTCGGGGAGGGGACGGCTCTCCAGCTTGGTCATGTTGATGCCCAGGGCGTTGATGCGGGCCATGACTCGATAGAGGGAGCCGGGCTTGTGGCTGACGGTTAACATAATGCTTGTCCGGTCTGCGCCGGGGAATATCTCCAGGTCCTTGCCGATGCAGATGAAGCGGGTGTAGTTGTTGCCCTTGTCCTGGATGCCCTCCGCCAGGGGATGGAGGCCATACAGCGCCCCGCAGTCATGGGAGGCCAGGGCTGCCAGATCCCGGCGGCCGGACTCTGCCACCAGCTTCGCGGCCACGGCGGTGTTCTCGCACACCGTCACCCGGATGTCCGGATGGGATTTCAGGAAATCCGCGCACTGGGCCAGGGCCTGCTCATGGGATACGACCTCCTTGATATCCTCCAGCTTCGCGCCGGGCAGGGCCATCAGGTTGTGATCCACCTTCAGCCGCACGGAGCGGACGATGCTGAAATTATATTCCATCATCAGGTCGTATATTTTGTTCACCGAGCCGGCGGTGCTGTTTTCCAGGGGCAGCACGCCATAGCGGCAGAAGCCGTTGGCGATGGCGGAGAATACCGCCTCGAAGCGGTTTACATAAGATATAGACGGCTCCCGAAACAGCCGCTGGACGGCGATCTGGGCGAAGGCGCCCTCCACGCCCTGGCAGGCCACGGTGGCCTTCTCCGGGAACAGAGGCGGCGTATTTTCCAGGCCCTGGGCGATGCGGCCGCAGAGAGGGCTCTCCCCCCGCACCAGAGAGGTCTGATAGCTTTGGCTCACGTCCTGCAGGGTGCCGTAAAGCACGCCGGCGTAATCCTCCAGCTCCTGACCGGCCTGGGCCTGAAAGGCGGCTCTGGCCTCCCGTATGCCGGCGGCGTCCGGCAACAGGCCCTCCGCTGCCCGGGCCTTTGCGATCTGGCCGCTGACGGCCATCCGCTGGGCGAACAGACGGCTCATCTGTCCGTCAATGTCTTCGATCTGCTGTTTGAGCTGTTCCAGTTCCATGATAAATCCCCTTTCTTATTGCAAAAGATTTTTGATAGACATACAAAAAAAGCCGTGCAGTGATTTCTTCACTGCACAGCCTGGTTGACTTTTCAGCTTGCCGCAGTGGAAATCACTTTTACTTTTTCTTACGAAAGTAAAAGAAGCTAAATTCCGCGGCAAAGGTAAAG
>JAJQBY010000143.1:0-10322 GCA_021203045.1 Oscillospiraceae bacterium
ACGTAACCTCCTATAACATTGAGAAATAGTTATCATTACTGCAGCCTGCATCGGGCATTCTACAGGTATGCTACTACTTCAAAGGAAACGGAACCGAGAGACGACGCCTGCCTGACTTCCTACAGCCTGTCAGCTCGACCTACGTTCTTCCTGGAGGCTGGAAAAGAGGAGCCAGCTTACTGTATGCTGGCACCTCTTTATCATTTTCCAAATAGAGACATAACCTGGTTATCTCAGCCCCCAATCTTCAACAGTAGATGGCTGATCACAAACCGGGCAAATAAACATCAGTTTCATATATAGTTCATCCGCTTGAACTACACTTTTCAATGAAATTTAACCCCCCCGGATCCCAATGCATAGAAATCCCCTGGCAAGCACCCATACGGGAGTCACCAGGGGATTAGCTATATATCATTCGCTGAACCCAAAATCCTTAACCTTCAGCGTATGGCAGTTTTCTGTTACGCTTCGCACAATGGGTACGGGGGCGCCATTAGGCAGCTCGGCGTTTACTTCCAGCGTGATTTCTACCTTCGCACCGTCCACGCCGGCGAGCTGATTGATTACCTCCTGCACCAGGTTATTCACGTCTTTGTTGATGCGGGTCGTGTCCAACTGCGTGGACAGAAAGAATCGCGTATTCTGCGGCTTCGCCGGCCCAGGCGCAGGCGTGGAAGCCGTAACAGCAGCGCTTCGGTTTGCAGTCTGATGTCCCGTGCTCTGCCATGAACTGCCTGTGTTGTTATTTTCCTGCGGCGGCACAGGCGTATCCGGCTTCTTTGCCTGATCCGCAATGATTTGCTTCATCGCCACCGGCAGCCTCACAAGATAGCCATATTCGTTTATGGTCGGCAGATAGGTCTGATATTTCAGCTCAATATAGCGGTCATTGCTGATTCCCTCCGCATAGGCAAAATATTCATCACTGCTGACACCGGCAAGTATGCACTCCGTCAGGACGGAGAAAGACGCAAGCCTGGGCAGATAGCAATAGGTGCAGAAATTCTCCCACAGCTTTTTGATTTGAATGTCATTTCCATCTCGCCAGAGAAGCTCATCCAGCTTCATGAGCAGCAGCGCCGGCGCCCAATGAGAGATCAGCGCGTCATTCGCCTCCAGCTTTTGCCGAACCTTGGTGATGGGCGTCTCATTGCCGCCGCGAATATTGTCCTCATCCCAATGTATCACATGGTCGTTGGCCTCCAGATCCATATAAGGGGCCAGCACCCAGCAGTATGTTTCCTTCAGGCGCAGATTCACTGTGTCATTGCACCGCGCCAGATTGGTCTCTGTCTCCTTATTCTGGATCGCATCCAGATTCAGCTCAATTTTGTCTTCCTGGATAGAACGCCAGGCCAGCCAACGCCGCACTTCCGTCATAAGTGAGGCCATGACAGACTGGTCAGGAGCCAGGAACACCAGCATATTCCGATAAATGCGCGGAGAGGTTCCCCGGTTATTCAGAATATTCTCACACTCCGCAATGGCTGCGCTTTTCCCGGTATTGGGCCGGTGCGTCTTTTGCGGGTCAAGGATAACCAGCCGAACCGCCTTTTCATCCGGCACATCCAGAGAGGATGCGGGACAGATGTGCAGCCCGGCAAAGGGCGCCTCCCTGCGCCACTCCTTCAGCCTGCGCTCAACCTCAAATTCCACATCGGCGTTCGCAAACTGGGAGGCTCGGTCTTCCATGGTTTTGCGAAGGGTCGGGCGGGTATCATACCAAAAATGATCGCCGCCGGGGCTTGCATAGAGATAGGAAAGGCTGCCCTGGAGCGTGTTGAGCGCGTCGTTGAATACCGCGATGTTTTCCTCTGGCTGCACCGTACCAAGCCGGATGCGGGCGGCCTCAATGCCACGGGCAGACTGTGTGCGATTCGTGGGTGCGCTGCCGAGGAAAATGGTTCTGGCAAGTCTTCGGGATGCCATCAGGGAAGCATAACGGGGCATCGTTTTATCCTTCTGGTACGGCACAGACTTCTTGCCGTCCACTTCCTTATCCACAATGCCATTCCATTCCTCGGACAGATAACGGGTCAGCTCGTCGCGGACAGTCGGCACATCCATAGGCAGAGAGCCGGCCATAATCATGGGGCTGGCATCGTTGTTCATCCACAGCTCATGGATGACCGCCGCCATAAGGCGCAGAACGCCTCTGGTGCGCTGAAAACGTTCCAGTGTAGACCATTCCTCGTATAGGTGGTCGAACACCTCCGGATGGATGGGATAGCAGGAGATCATGCGTTCCTTGTACTCCACCTCACGGGCCTGCACCGGAAAATCGGAGGGATTATCCCGATACATCTGGCTGAACGCCTCGCATACCGCATCTCTTGCGGCGGGGTCTTTGCAATCCAGGAACAGACGACGGCGAACCACCTCAAACCCCTCTGTGGCGGCCACCGGCTTCCAGATGGATTCCATCCGGCCAAAGGTGTGTTCAATGGCCTCCAGTGCCAGGGAACCGGCCTCACCGCCGATTTCAATGTCAGACTCAGGGATAGACGCCACCACCAGGCTGTCCTTACTGATGCTGGCAGCCTCCGTGATTTGCTGGATAAAACTGACAAAATTATCAAAAGACCCGGCAGGCAGACCGTTGACCCCATAAATCGTCTTAGCGTAGGCCACAAGCTCGTCCATCAGAATCAGACAAGGTCCGCAGTCATCAAAGAGCTGCCGCAGAGCCTCATGTCCGGGGGCAACCCCCTTTTTGTCCGCCTCTTTCACATAGTCGTACAGTTCCGGCCTCTCAGCGGCTTTCGCCAGTTGGTAGGCCATCTCGCCCCATAGAGTATTGATAGTAATGCCGGGCATATCCTGAGGGCGACGGATTTTCGCCGGATTGAGCGCCGTTCCCACCAGCGCGGCCACATTGGCCTTTACCGGCTCAGTGATGCCTGCCTCATCAAGAACAGGCTGCACACCGGCCAGCTTGCTGGCGGGCACCTTGCCCCGCAGCAGATGGTAGAGCGCCAGCATACTATGTGTCTTGCCGCCGCCAAAGGCAGTCTTCAGCTGAATGACCGGCTCACCGTCCTGGCCGGATACCCGCTTGATGGCCTGCACCAGAAGCCCCTTCATGCCCTCGGTCACATAGGTTCTGGCAAAGAACTCCACCGGGTCACGGTACTCAAAGGCCCCTTCTCCCTTGGCCACCTGGGCCAGATTCGCGGCAAACTCCGCATTTTTATATCTGCCCTGGGCCACATCGGGATGAGGCTCCATGATGGTACGCCAGCTGGGGAGTTTGCTTTCGCGGGTCATGACTCCTTCGCTGGTGGCTTTTTTGGCAGATGCATCGGCAGCGCCCTCCTGCACAGAAGTCGCCGCTTTGGAGCCTTCTGCGGAGCCATACAGCAGCGTTCTGGCCAGGGTGCGAATCTCCTCCGCAGCGTCATCGTCAAACGCCTCGCAGAGCCGGGACATGGTGTCCAGCGCCCGCCAGGCATCGTCACGGGGGTAATCGCTCCCGCCGATGTGCGCCACCTTGTTGCGAACGCCCATCAATTCCTTCGACCAGGTGCGGTAGTCGATGGAAAGCTTTTTGCGGAAGATGTCATTCCACTTCCAGTCGATCAGCCGCAGGCAGTTGGCAATATCCAGGGAATCCACCTGTGTGCCATAGTCATCTGTCTCCGGCAAATCGCGTGCTTTTTCTCCCAACGTATACAGCACTTCCTGCCACCACGCGTTGCCATATGCACTGCTCATTTCCTGGCCAATATACCCCGCCAGGTAGGGATGAAGAATGCGAAATCCCTTTTGTACAAGCTCGACGTTCTGAGGCATTGTATTTTCCTCCTTCATCTGTTGCGTGTTCAATTTATGTGCCACAAATCAAGAATTTTTTTGAATTTGTGGCTCATGTCAGAGCAATATCCTTCTTCTCCAACAAAAAATCCACGATATTGATGTGTTGCACGCCATCACGGGAATAATCAAAACGATCCAGCGACAAAACATATTTCGGAGACGCATCCTGAATCGGCTTAAATGCTCCGAATTCCCGTTCGATGGTCTGCTGGCTATGCAGGTAGTAGCAGACCTGAATAAAACATTTTTTTCTCCCGTCTATCACGACAAAATCCACTTCGCCTTTATATGTTTTCCCTGTAAAAACCTGATAACCGCGGGAGATCAGCTCGTTGTAAATAATATTTTCCAGAAAGAAAGTGTCCTCAAAATTCACCAGGTTGGTGTTCAGCATCCGAAACCCTACATCTACAGCGTATTGTTTCTCTACATACGCCATGGCCTGTTTCCCGACAATATTAAAGCGCTTCACCCGGTTGATCAGGCAGGCTTTTTCCATCTTTTCCAGATACCGGTAGATCGTTTTCCTGTCCAGTGACTCGTGATTCGTATTTTCAAAATATGCCTCAATACTCGTGCCGGAAAATTCCTTTCCGGCGTTTGCCATCACATAACCGGCCACTTTTATAAATTTTTCGCGGTTTATCTTGGAGCGTTCCGTCGCAATGTCCTTTTCCACGATGCCGTTATAGGTCTGCTCCAAATAGGTCTTAATGTCGCTTTCTCTGCTGAAGGAGAACCGCAGCGGCATACCGCCCCAGTTCATATAATCAAAGATAAACTCATCTGCGGAAACGTTATTTCCATTCAGTCCGACATACTCATATGCCTCTTTGAAGGAGAACGGCATGATCCGGAATTCCACACATCTCCCTACCAGAAGCGTCGCCATCTTGCCGGAGAGCAGCTTTGAATTGCTGCCGGTAATAAAGATTGAGCAGTTCAGCGTGGCCCGGAAGGATGCCAGCACTTTTTCAAAGCTCCGCACATGCTGGATTTCATCCAGGAAGATATAATATCTGCCATCGTCCCGGATTTTAGACTGCACATATTTGTTCAGCTTCTCGTAGGTGCGTATCTTTTCAAATTCTACATTTTCAAAATTGATATTGATAATATGATCGTCATCGATCCCTTTTTCACGGAATTCGTCCTCGATCTGGCCTAATAGGATGGATTTCCCGCAACGCCTGACGCCGGCCAGCACCTTTATGAGATCCACCTCATAAAAAGGTCTGATTTTTTCCAGATAGCGTTCTCGTTTTATATACATTCTCAGCCCCACTGTCTCTCCCTAATATCATTTATGTGCCACAAATTCAAAAAATTTCTCTATTTGTGGCACATAAACCGCTTTTTGCTCATGAATTCTTCGACAGCATCCCCATCTTAAAACATGGTCATCTGCTCCGTTGGGGCCGCCTGGAGCTGGGCGGCACGGCTTTGGATTTCCGGCCAGGCCACGACCAGGGCGTTATAGGCATAGGCCTCCTGTGCCCAGTTTTTGCGCTCGCAAATGGAATAGAGACGATAGGCCAGATTTTTGGCCTCCTCCCCGTTGCTGCCGAATATATCCTTCACGATTTCCGCGCAGCGCTGGATGCCGCCCACCTCCATGGCACGGGTGAGCTGCTGGGTCAGCAGCCAGATGTTCTGCTCCTTGTCATCCACTTCCTCCGGCAGCTCGCTCCGCTCCAGGAGGCGCACCTCTCCCTTGGCGGCGTGGACGATGTCCTTCCCCGCCAGCCGGGCCACGGACGTCCCCTTGGCACGGGCCAGGATGTCCGCGTCCCCGAATTTCACGGTGTTGAAGGCATATTGAGTGAACAGCTCCACGCAGAAGCGGCTGTCGCTGTCGATGGCGCTGTCCTGGCCGGAGAAATACAAGTCCAGCTCCTGATTGATGATTTGCAGCGCACTGCGGACGGTCATTTCCGTGCCGTCCGCCTCCAGCACCTTTTTATAGCGGCTGAACACACCGATGCCGGGGCCGATGGCGGACTGGGCCAGGTCAACGGGGGCGATGTTCGACTGCTGGAGCTTTTGCAATGCGGGCTTCAGCTCCCGCTTCAGGGCGGTCACAAAATCCCGGCGGGTGCAGGTGCGGGCGGTTTCGCTGCGCTTGCGGCAGACCAGCACGATGGAGGAGGCCAGGGCGTTGGTGCCGCTGGCAATAGAGCGATTGGCCATTTCCGTCCGCATGGGCCAGGTGCCGGTGATGGCGAACCCTGCCTGGATAATGGCGGAAAGCATGGTCTCCCAGCCGCTGGAGGCGGTCTGGTTGCTTTCGTCTGTGTCGCTCTGCTTATAGGCGTAGTAAATGGTGACGGGGATGTCGTCATTGGCGTACTTGTAAAGCTGCTTGCAGGTAGCCAGCATCCCGTCCTCAAAAAATTCCTTGGCTTTTTCCGTACTCCCCTCGTGGCGGTAGGGGGTAGCAATCAGTTCCTCCGCCTTGGGCACCAGCATGGTGCGGAACAGGTCGGGGTATGTGTTTTTCAGGCTACGGCGCATCCAGACATAAAAAAAGTCTGACAAATCGGCGTAGCCTATATTGTCATAATAAGGGGGATCGGTGGAAATGGCGATGTTCCGCAGACCGCAGTCGCTTTGAGCGTCGAATTGCTTTGCTTCTGCTTCGCAAGCTGCCGGGAATTTTTCTATGCACTTATAGACCCATTCCAGCATATTGTCAAAACAGCCAGAGGAGTTAGAAAATGGGTTTCCCTCTGCATAATCCCATGTCATAGGAATTGCCTGACGCCCAAAAGTATTACGCAACCCTTCTCGGCTGGAATCCCAACCACAAATGGAAGAACCTCTATCCGCAAGTTTGCTGATGATAAACGCCAAATACACCCCCACGGCCTGCCCATACGCGGTGGCTCCGCTGCCGCCGTCCGCCAGAGGGACGAAGTCGTTGACCATCCCGGCGGCCACTGCGTCCGCTGTGGCCTTTTCCTGTGCCTCGGCCACCAGGTCGGAGAAGGTGGTCAGGGCAGTGAGCTGGCGGGGGGTAAAGAGCTTATCATATGTATCCAGGCCATAACTCACACACCATATGTTTCGTGGGTCATAGGGCAAGGATTCTTCCGGGTAATCTGTATTCGGTTTTTCGCAGTCTGCTGCCATCTGCTGCTCAATGTCGCCGGAAAGATAAAGCCGACCTCGTTCACCTTCTGCAACAATGCCCAGCAGAACTTTTCCCATTCTGCCTGCCACAGACTCCTGTTTGATATATTCCTCCTGGGTTGTTCCTCCGCACATAATGCACTTGAACTTTGCCCCACGTGACATTTTCGGGGAGTTGGGTATGGTTTTACCGTTTCTTACACGGTAATGAATTGTCTTGTTTTCGTAATCCAATTCAGGCTCAACATATGCTTCATGCCCTTTTTTCTTGGACAGCACAAAGCTGCTGGCCAGCGGCATCTCACACCCGCAGGCCGGGTTGGGACATTTCACGGTTCTGGCCCAGATCCAGGCGATGACCATGGCCTCGCCGCCCCCCTGCTCCTGTGGCACCTTGACCTTGGGGTAAAGGTGGCCGATGCGCTGATACGCTTGCTCCTTCATCCACTGGCCGTAGTATTCCACATCCCTGGCCAGCCCAGCGGCACCTTGCCAGCCGTCCTGGCCCAGCGCTCCCCTGTCCGGGTTCACCGGGGGCCTGTCCGCAAAGCGGGGCGGGATCTCGATCATGGCCTTGTTGATCATCACCGCCACCGGGTTCAGGTCGTGGCCGTGGGCCTCCAGCCCCAGCCGTTGTGCCTCCAGTGGGATGGCTCCCCCTCCGGCAAAGGGGTCTAAGAGGGCAGGCGGGTTGCCGTTCGTGTATTTCAAAATCTCGGCCTTTGCCAGGCCGAGTACTGCCTCATTGTTGGAATTTTCCCACACCACCAAGTCGGAGAGGATTTTGAACAGCCGCTCCCGCTCCTTCGTCTGCTCCTCCTCCGTGGGGAACAGCTCCGGGTGCTCCGAGGGGTCGTCCACCAGGCTGCTCCAGATAACAGCCCTGGCCGCCGCCAAAGGCCGCCGCGCCCACCACAGATGCAGGGTGGACGGATGCCCGTGGCGAATAGATTTCTCCCTGGCGGATTCCTGGTTGATCGCCTCCAACGGCAGAGCAATCTCAATGAGCTTCTTGGGCATGGGCTTTGTACCTCTCTTGTTGGTTTTGGGAATAGATATAATGTATGTTTCAGGCGATGTACGCAAAAAGCGCCGGGAAACGCCTGCGGTTTATAAAGTACCGGCCCACCATCTCAAACCGTCCGCTCCGGGATTATCCATTCGGCACCCTCTCGGAGAGGACGGTTCAGGATGGAGGCAGAGAATTCAGTTTTCGTCTGCGGTCACACCAGGCTTTACTTCACAGACTTCCTGTTTTTCTTCTGAACCACAGCTATCCCGGCCAGCCCGGCGGCGGCAAGGGACATAATGGCGATCCAGAGTCCGATCATGCTGTCATCGCCGGTCTTGACATCATTTGTGCCGGTGGTTGCTGTGGCGGTGGCAGCAGGCGTTGCCGTCGCCTCAATTGCCGCAGCGGTCGTACCTTCCTTCCAGGCAATCGCCACAGGGGAAAGGCCCGTCAATGTGAACGTGATGCCGTTTTCTCCCTTGGTAACGGCAGGCGTCTCCGTCTCTCCCGCAACCGTGTTCAGTCTCTCAGAGGTTACCGTGAACATATGAACGACGGTGAAATCATAGGTCGAATCCGTCCCGTCAGGATAAGGAAGTGTCACAGTGATGCCGCCTTCCGGGAAGTTCTCCTCCGTGGCGTCCACCCAGGTCACGCCGCCGTCGGTGCTGATTTGCAGCTTCACGTCATAAACTACGGTATTTTCCTCCGTATAGCCGGCAGCACTGGCCACAACTCTGGTGATCATATCCTCCGTCAGCTCCTCCACGGTGCTGTAGATTTCTGTCAGTCCTTCAGGAACCTCGGTCAATTCGCCGTAAACCGTCTGGGCCTCGGTAGACGCAGGCGTCTCAGTAGGCGCAGGCGTCTCGGTCGCAGTCGGTGTATCAGTTTCCTCCGGCTCGGTAACACCCAGCGCAGCGATGATAGTCTCCTCTTTGGTGATCTCATTGGTGAGCGCCTCATCGGAGAAATACGTATCGCAGTCCGCGCAGTACCAATACTCGATGTTTCCGTCAGTGGTTTCCGTAGCCGCAACAGCTTCTACCTTGACGGCGCTGTGGCCGGTAGCGGGAATAACCTCCTGGGCGGTCAACACCTCACCGCAGACGGAGCAGTGGCTGCCTTCCGTCAGGCCGGTCGTGGTGCAGGTGGCGGCAACTGCGGCATCCGTTACAGAAACATGGCCGGTGGCTTCAATCACAGTCTGCGCCAAAATCACTTCACCGCAGTCCTCGCAGTGGCTGCCCTCGGTAAGGCCGGTCTCGGTGCATGTGGGAGCCACATAGGCATCAGTCACAACATTGGTGTGCCCGGCGGCAATCGTCTCCGTATAGGTATCACCGCACACGGAGCAGGTATAGGTTATAACCCCATCCGTTGTGCAGGTGGCGGCTGTCGTTATAACGCCGTCATCATAAGTATGAGCCGTCTTTTCCACGACCTCCTGGGCTACGATTATCGCACCGCAAACAGAGCAGTGGCTGCCTTCCGTGAGGCCGGTGGAATAGCAAGTCGCCTCAACAGCCTCGTCTATGACTTCCGTATGACCCGTGGCACTTATGGCCTGGGTATATGTCTCACCGCACACCGTGCAGGTATATTCTATAACACCTTCTTCCGTGCAGGATGCCGCTTCCGTAATCTCGCCATCGTTCCAGCTGTGGCCGGTAGCTTCAATGGCCTCAGAATAAGTATCCCCGCATTTTGAGCAAGTATAAGTTATGGTGCCGTCCTCCGTGCAGGTGGCTTCCTTGGTCACCTCGCTGGTGTAGCTATGGCCGGTGGAAGAGATGGTTTCTGTCTTTGTCGCCCCACATTCGGTGCATATATAGGTCATCGTCCCGGCCGTCGTGCAGGTGGCTTCTGTGGTCACTGTGCCCTCGCCCCAGGTATGTCCTGTGGCGGAAATTGCCTCAGTCTTGGTTTCACCGCAGACGGAGCAGGTGTATGTCATAACACCCTCTTCGGTGCAGGTGGCCTCCGTTGTCACAACACCCTCGCCCCAGCTGTGGCCCGTTGCTTCTGTCTCATCGGCGGTATAAACGTCGCCGCAGACAGTACAGGTATAGATGGTATACCCGTTCTCCGTGCAGGTCGGTTCAGTGACGACTGCTTCATAGTCGTGGCCCGTGGCAGAAATCGCCTCGGTCTTGGTCTCGCCGCAAACGGTGCAGGTGTAAGTCGTCACGCCGTCCTCGGTACAGGTGGCCTCCGTTGTCACAACGCCCTCGCCCCAGCTGTGGCCCGTAGCGTCGACGGTCGTAGTCACACGGCTGATTTCCTCGTCGCAGACGGTGCAGTAGACGACGCTGTCATAGGAACCATCCACAGTGCAGGTCGCATCTACTTTGTTCTC
>JAJQBY010000143.1:10422-16118 GCA_021203045.1 Oscillospiraceae bacterium
GTGCAGGTCGCATCTACTTTGTTCTCTATCACAGCCTCGCCCTCGGTATGGCCCGTGGCTTCCGTCTCATCAGCGACGTAGCTGTCATCGCAGGCAGAACAGGTATAGGTGGTATACCCGCCCTCCGTGCAGGTGGGTTCCGTCACCACTGCTTCATAGCTGTGGCCCGTGGCGTCAACGGTCGTAGTCACACGGCTGAGTTCCTCATCGCAGACGGTGCAGTAGACAACCGTGTCATAGGAGCCATCCGCAGTGCAGGTCGCGGCCACCTCGTTCTCTGTCACAGCCTCGCCAGCGGTATGACCCGTGGCGTCAACCGTCACTGTATCGCGGCTCAACTCCTCGCCGCAGACGGTGCAATAGACGACGCTGTCATAGGAACCATCTTCGGTGCAGGTCGCAGCCACTTCGTTCTCTGTCACGGCTTCGCTCTCGGTATGGCCGGTGGCTTCGGTCTCGTCACCAGTATAGCTGTCGCCGCACACAGAACAGGTGTAGGTAGTATACCCGCCCTCCGTGCAAGTGGGTTCGGTGACTACGGCCACATAGGTATGGCCCGTGGCGGGAATTACCAGATCATTTGTGGAAAGTTCCTCCATCATAGCCTCGTCAGCGAATGTTTTACCACAAATGTCACAGGTGTAGTACGCTTTCGTACCATCATCCTCACACGTTGCAGCTGTTCCTTCGGTTTTTTCAGCTGTACCATGGGTAACGGTAACATCCACCGACACACTGAGGGTTTCACTAATATCGCTTACAGTGGCACTCAGCGTCGTCGCTCCGGCTGCTACTCCTTCTAAATTACCTAAACTGTCGAAATCCGCGATCTCTGTATCTTCCACAGACCAGGATGGAGTCAAAGTGGCTGTGATATAACTCGTTCCGCTTGTACACAACAGATATGCCGATACTGTAGGCAGAGAAACAGTATCTCCTTCAACTACGGTAACTGTATCCTCAGAAGGCGTCAGAGTTTTTATATCAATGTAACTGCTCAACAGATTAACAGTAACTGTTGTTGCGCTATTATTTGCGTCCGTCTCTGTAGTCGTATCTGTATTCTTAGCCAACTCCATGGCCCAATAATAGTAGCCATTAGAGTAAACGCAGGCGATAGCGATCTTATTGAAATTGCTATTAAGCATATTCCGACGATGACCCTGACCATCATAACCCTCATCCGCCTCGGCCCAGGCATTGAAAACTTCAAGAGCGGAATCCAGTGAAGTACTATAGCCATACGCAATGTTTTCACCGTAAGCTGTCCATGTATATTCATAATCCGAGCATGCAGTGCTGCAGCTAGTACCGTCCGGTCTCGTATGAGAATAGCTCACCGCAAGCTCAGCGGCGCGTTGCATAGCTACCTGCTCCAGATCATAATCGTAGGTCAGCTCAGACAGCTCCCCTGTCAGATCGGTTTTAGTTGTGTTATCTGAATTCCAATACCAGGCATTATCCCCTGTGCGCAGTGTATTAACGTAAGCAAACACTTCACGAGCCATGTCCTGACAATAGATAACCGTGATCTCCGCGGAAATCGTCTCGTCGTCTGCCAGCGCTGACATCGAAAATACGCCCAGACACAGAACCAGCACCAAAATCAATGTTATTGCACGCTTCATTTTTACATTTCTCCTTAAATGTAATCACAAAAAATTAAACAGAACTCAAAAATCAGTTTGAAACAATTTATTTTATTCCTTCTCATCAACGCCAGGTATTCCCCCTTTCAAATTCTCTCTCAGTCCGTCTATTCCATCTACAATCGTTC
Source organism: Oscillospiraceae bacterium (assembly GCA_021203045.1). Taxonomy (GTDB): domain Bacteria; phylum Bacillota; class Clostridia; order Oscillospirales; family Oscillospiraceae; genus CAJOIG01. The sequence goes on from JAJQBY010000143.1 coordinate 12,200, forward strand.
TGGGTTGATGCTGTTATTATATCACATCTGAAACCTATATGGTAGTGTGGGATTAAAATCAGAGGTTCTCTAACTGAATACAAGTTTCTTCTACAGCTCTGCGGCTTCCCGCTCATTCCTCATTCATTTCCATGGTCTGCACCAGCAGTATCTCGCCGTTCTGGAACAGATTCCGAATATCGTAATTGATGCTGCGAACTATCCACTCCGGCTCTTCGTGGATGGGGTGTGCCAAATAGGTCGTGGTGGTCTTCTTCCCGTCCACCTCCACCAGGGCAAGGATATATTGGCCGCCGCTTTCCTCTGTGTTCCGCGCAACCAGAATCTCATTTTTGGTGACTGTGACCGTCTCAGCCCCGGCTGCCCGGCCCTTGACCTCGATAAACCGCAGCTCGTGGGTGTTCGGTATCTGCGATTCGATGTCATAGCCGCAGTTGTCCCTGCTGACATCTCTGGGGATGTAGCCCAACTGACGCTCGATCTGCTCCACGGCCCACATACCCGCCATTTCAATGCTTTTTCTGTCCCCCTGGCTGAATAGCTGGGGTATGGGCTTTCCCTGCAAACGGCACAGCAGCCCCAGGGGAACCACCAGCGCACCGCCCACGATGACCGGCGGGGCTGCGGAGATCTGCTTTTCCTTTTCCAGCTCTGCCAGGCGCTTTTGCATCCGGGCCTCCAGCTCCTCCGCCCGGCGGGCGGCATTCTGAGAGTTGAGCCTTGCATTGGTTTTTCCGGCGGCCTCCTTCTGCTTCAGCTCCCCGGCGCGGTAATCCCAATATTGGATGGCGGCGGTCAGTCGCTCCTTCACCGCCTTCTGGGTCTTTTCCGTGGCCTTCAGCCTTCGATCCTTCACTGCAAGGAAGTGCCGGGGGACAATCTCCCCAATGGCATAGCCGCTGGCAAGGCTTTCCACATCATGTGTCAGCCACTGCTGGGAGGACAGATACTCCATGATTACCTGGTGCTCGCTTTCGTCCGGTGCACGATAATCCAGATAGGGCGCATAGCCCGCATTTCTGACATGGCCGGACTCGTCCAGCTCCACAAACTGCAGCTCCTGAGAAATGACACGCCTGCCGCCGCTGGGCAATATCACGCCGTCCTGTATGCTGCTCTCAATATAAAACAGCATCCGCGGCTGCGTGCCAAAATCATTGTCGTCAATGAAAATGCATCCCTGCTTCATGGTGTCCATGCTCTGCTCCCGGACGAGGTCGATGACCGCCTCCAGAAGGGGATGGCCCGGACAGATAAGCGAGGCTGTGGCCAGGCCGGGGATATTCTGAAACTGCTTGTCAAAGCATACCCGCTCATAGCGCTGCATGACCGGCTCCCCATAGCCAATAACCGCATCCCGGTTACGGACGGAAAAGGGAACGTGGGTGATCTCATACCGGCCCGTCTCCCGTCGGCGGATTTTTCCGCCAAGCTGCTCAAAGGCAGCCAGGAAAAAGCTCTCTACAAAATGGGGCTGCAGCTTGTGGGCGTCTGCGCGCTCCATGTCCTCCCGGATCGCCATGACCTTATGTATGTCCATAGTATCCTCGGTCAGCGCCCATTCATCCAGAAGCTTTGAAAGCGCCTCCCTGTCCAAGGAATTATCCACCACGCGGTTCAGCTTTGCCCGCACCTCCGGGTCATTGCCGTAGCGAATCGCTTCTATCAGAAGCTCTCGCAGAGGTTTGTTATCGAAGCTCACCTTGCCGAGAATATCGAACACCTTGCCGCCCAGGGACTGCCGCTCCTGTTCCAGCTTGGAAAACAGGCGCTGGAACACCTGCCCCTCCCTGGTCTGATTGGCTACCAGGTTCCACAGATAGCAGACCTCTGTCTGCCCGATTCGATGGATACGCCCAAAACGTTGCTCCAGGCGGTTCGGGTTCCAGGGCAGGTCGTAGTTAATCATCAGGTGAGCACGCTGAAGGTTGATGCCCTCCCCTGCCGCGTCAGTGGCAATCATGACCCGCACGCCTACGTCCTGCTTGAACAGGGCCTCGGCCTTGCGCCGGTCATCCCGCAGCATCCCGCCGTGTATCGTCACCACACAGGCAGGGTCGCCCAGCAGAGACGTGATTTTCCCGGTCAGGTAATTCAGCGTATCCCGGTGCTCTGTGAAGATGATAAGCTTTTCCCGCTGGCCGCCCTGGCCATACATATTTTCATTATCCTGAAGCAGCTTGGACAGCTCATCCCATTTTCTGTCCTCGCCGCTGGTGCGGACAGCATTTGCCATGCGCTCCAGATTTTTGAGTGTTCGTATTTCAGCCTCCAACTCCTCAATGGTACGGGCAGCAGAAGCCTGATCGCTGATGACATCCTCTGCCCTTTCCAGCTCCTCCGCAGGCATATCGTCCCAGTCGTCCGCGTCCAGATCAGCTGTGGAAAATCCGGCTTCCGCATAAGCCGCGGCGCGATGGCCCAGCTTTTCCTCCTCCAGCCTGCGCTCCAGTCGCTCCCGCCTCCGGCGCAGAGACTGATAGATTGCCTCCGGGGAGGACGCCAGCCTGCGTTGCAGCACCGTGAGTGCGAATCCGACGGTGGTTTTTCTCTCACTGCTCAGCTTGTCGGCCCGGTTGAATTCCTCCTGCACATAGTCGGTTACAGCCTGATACAGGACTGTTTCTCTCGGCGAGAGATCATAGTTCACTGTATAGGCGATTCGTTCCGGGAACAGCGGTGTTCCGTCAAAGCGCAGCAGCTCCTCCTTGACCAGCCGCCGCATAACATCCGAAACATCCACAGAGTGATTGCTGGTGGCCTTGCCCACCCCTTCAAACCGGTCTGGATCGACCAGCGACATAAAGAGCTGAAAATCTTCCTCCTTGCCGTTATGAGGCGTGGCCGTCAGCAGCAGAAAATGCCGGGTGGTATTAGAAAGAAGTCGGCCCAACTGAAACCGCTTCGTATATTTTACCTCGCCGCCCCAGATGGTAGCGGACATTTTGTGCGCCTCATCGCATACGATCAGATCCCAGTCTGTCATACGCAGCTTTTCCTGAACCAGTTCGTTCCTGGCCAGCTTGTCCAGGCGGGCAATGCAGAAATTCACCTCATTGAATACGTTTCCGCTGACTGCGGACTCAATGCGGTCGTTGGTGAGTATCTCAAACCGAAGATGGAATTTCTGGTACAGTTCATCCTGCCATTGCTCCGCAAGATTTCCCGGACACACAATCATGCAGCGCTTCACATCACTGCGGATGATTAGCTCCTTCAGAAGTAGGCCGGTCATAATGGTTTTTCCGGCTCCCGGATCGTCCGCCAGCACAAAGCGCAGTGGCTGCCGGGGAAGCATCGCCTCATAAACCGCAGAAATCTGATGGGGCAGCGGTTCAATGGCGGAGGTATGCACTGCCAGATAGGGGTCAAACAAATGGGCCAGGTGAATCCTGTACGCCTCGGACGCCAGTCTCATCTGATCGCTGTCCGCTGTGAAGCTCCACGGCAAGGCGTCACCCTTCACTTCCAGCGTGGCCTCAGAATCCCGGTAGAGAATCTGGTTGCCCAACTGCCCGGCGGCATTTTTATAGGTGATTTCCATAGCCGCCGTGCCGTACCATTTGACCGCAAGGATCTCTACCGCTGCACTGCCGTCAATGCCAGTCAGAGAGCAGCCCACTGTTATATCTTCAAGCCGCGCCATTCACTCCACACCCTTCAAAATGTCATACCCACATCGGGAACATACAAAATATTTTTATTTAATTATATAAAAATTAGTTTATATTATAACAGAATCAGCGCCATATTTCAATGCTTTAGCGCAAACAACGGGATAGAGCATCTTGCTCCTGGTTTTGTCACAGTTGTTTCTAAACAGGGGGGTGGAAAATTCACGCACAGCATTTTCAGCTTTTGAATCCACACTTTCAATTCTGTCGGCATCATAAGATTATCATCCCTCGTTCACGGGGAA
>JAJQBY010000106.1 GCA_021203045.1 Oscillospiraceae bacterium
TGCGGTATCCGGATCTCAAAATCAGGCAGAATTGCGATACCGATGCCGGAGGCTACCATGATCAGTATGGTTTCTACATCTTCATCCGTTTTGATGACATTGGAAAGCAGAGAGATATCCAGATAGTCAGGGTGCATAATTCCCGGTGAATGCGGGGAATTTCTGGTAAAGTCATGAATGATAAGATTTTCATATCTCAGGTCTTCCTGATGGATAATTTTTTTCCGGGCCAGTTGATGTCCCGGCGGCAGTATAACAAAGAACCGGTATTCCCCGAGACGACAGCTGCCGCAGTTCGGATAAGTCAACAGATTATTTTTGATGTTAAAGATCAGATCATATTCTCCTTTCACGAAATCATCGTGAAGGGAGATGGCACTGTCCCGGCGCAGTATCAGCTTTACACCCGGATAGTTATTGTGAAACGTCTGGATGCTTTTCGGAAACCGGCTCATTTCCATACATTTCAGATAACCAATGCGCAGGGTTCCGACCATTCCGTCCTGGACTGCCCGTACTTTTTCAATGGAATCTGTAAGCTTACGGATGAGAGATTCGGCTTCCGAAACAAAAAGCTCCCCCGCGTCCGTCAACATTAGCTTCCGGTTCTTTCTGGAAAATAAGATTACGCCGAGTTCGTTTTCAAGGTTTCGTATCTGCTGCGTGATGGCGGACTGTGAGATGTAATAGGCTTCGGCCGTCCTTGTGAAATTCAGGCTCCGGGCGGCTGCGAGAAAATATTCAAGCTGCTGAATGGTCATGTTTTATCCTTTCTACGGCTGTATCTTTATTGAAAAATCAGGGTCATCTGAGATACATTTCCGCTGCCAAAAAAGCATATCTCATGTCTGTATATGGATGATATTTTATGTGATAAGCTTTTGCTTATGATATCATCTGTTTTCTGTTCTTGCAAGATAAAATATCAGGATTCATAATAAGTATAGGCTTCTTGCTGAGATCTGCCATATGGGATTCGGTTCGCCTGACAGAATAAGCGAAAGCAAATATACAAAAGAGGCAGTGCGGATTCTGTCTCAGAAAGGATGGATGTTTATGAACCATATAGTCAGGAGATATGTTTTCTTCTTCATCGGGCTTTTTGTGAATTCGCTCGGGGTGGCGTTTATCACACGGGCGGATCTGGGGACTTCCCCGATCTCCAGTATCCCTTATGTGCTGAGCCTGAACTTTTCGCTCACACTCGGACAGTATACGATGATTTTCAGTGCGTTTATCGTGCTTTTGCAGGTGTTGCTTCTGCGGAAGGATTATCCGCCGATTCAGCTGCTGCAGCTTCTGGTGGGGGTTCTGTTTGGCTATTTTATTGATTTTTCCATGGATGTACTGCTTAGCTGGATGAATCCCGAACAGTACGCGGTAAAGATGGCGTATCTGCTGATCGGCTGCGCGATACTCGGATTCGGTGTTTTTATGGAGGTCGCTGCGAATGCTCTCATGCTTCCCGGAGAGGGACTGGCGAACGCGATTCACATGACGAGCGGTCGGGCGTTCGGAACAACGAAGGTATGTGTGGATGTATCATTTATCGTCTGCGCAGCGCTTTTGTCGCTGTTGTTTGCGCACAAGATTGCCGGCGTTCGCGAGGGTACGATTATCTCGGCTCTTCTGGTGGGTAATCTGTCGAGGTTTTATGGGCGATTGATGAAGTCGGTGACAGACCGACTGTTTACGGAAACGAATGTCTGCAGTCAGCATAATCGTTGAGAATCATCATCACGAATTTATATATTTTCAGAGAAAGGCTGTAAATGGAAAAATGTGCACAGAATTCTGATTTGAATGGATGGATGGAACCGTATGCTCAGACAGCTGCGATATTTCCAGTCGGTTGTCCGCAATAACAGCTTTTCAGAAGCTGCGGAGGAGTGCCATATCTCTCAGTCCGCCATCCATCACGGCCGATATTCTGAACGGATTTAACTGCCTGCTCAAATCCGATATTGGGTTCTGGAGCGATATGTGCCATGAGAAGATGCCGGATTCCCGTTTTCTGGTGCAGACGGACGATTTTGAATTTCAGGAGCTGGCGCGGACATCCACGCTTCCCTTTTTCACTACGAACCTTGCTTCGTACACAAAGTATGAAAGCTTTTGAGTAGCCACCAGGCACAAAAGGGTATAAAATCCCCCTCCCCAAGGAAAAGGGCTTTATAAACGTGATACGGTATGGTACAATAAGCTACAGCAATCCAGTTTAGGCTGTAGCAGTTGCCAGTGCAGGATCTTTTGGATGATGATTTAGGGCACGACCCTGTTGGGAGCCGGAGATAAGTACCGGGCTTCCATTTATGGATTCCTGTATTGGTTGAGATACATCTGCGCTTTCTGAGGTGGATTGCTTTTCTTTTTCATCCTGAACCCCGGATGGTTTGTTTCCGATATCTGTGGGTTCCTCCTCCTTGCCGGAGCACTGCGTCTCAACTAAGTGGATCGTGTTTTCGTCTGCGCCCTGTTCTTTTAAGAAAGCGATGACATTGTTTAAATTCAGCCCTTTTGTTTTCCTGGTGTTTTGTATGACACTTTCATGGTCAACCGGATTAAAATCTGCGTCATCCCGGATCATATGGTAGATAGCCACGAGCATCTTCCTTGCTATGGCGATGATGGCCTTTTTGTGGCCGCGGCGCTTTTTCAGCGTTTCGTATTTATAATGAAAGTATGGGGCTTTCTTCGTACTTTTTGCAGCGGCAAGCGCACACTGAACAAGCAACGGTTTGAGATAATGCCCACCGTTTCCTACCCTGGTAGATTTTTTCTTCCCTGCACTTGCGTTGTTTGGCTCTCCGTGATTTCGCGGTGACCCTCCGTGATTTCTCGGTATTCAGGTACTTGATTTCCACCGCCTTTTCACGGAGCGGTTTAGCCCCCACAGTTATCCCAGCATATGCTTTGTTTCATTTCCGCATACGGGCATTCATTTATCTGACAGTGGGAATGCACGCTTTTCACTATGTAGCTTCATCTTTACTGCTCATTGTTGCATCAGCTTCCATTTTTCGATAGATATCTTTTCTGATCTCAGGATGTTTCTTCATATACC
>JAJQBY010000040.1 GCA_021203045.1 Oscillospiraceae bacterium
TGATTATATAATACACATAACTTGTGAACAAATTTATGTGTATGTATGAACAAATTATGAATTTTAGCGCTCGATGACTTTGAGTGCTAAAATTCCCGCTCATTTTCCCTATGTACTATGCCCTTTTTTACTCGGATTCTTTCAACTCCGCACATTGTAAAATCCAGCCGGCCATGTTATACTGAAAGTCAATACCTTAATTTATATGAAGTGAAATAACAAAACAGTGCTCTCCATACGCCCCTCGGTCAGGGCTGTTTTGTATTTGAAAGGAGTTTTCCCATGAGCGACTATCGACCCGATACCATTTGCGTCCAGGGCGGCTATACCCCCGGAAACGGGGAGCCCCGGCAAATCCCCATCATCCAATCCACCACCTTCAAATATGCCACCTCTGAGGACATGGGAAAGCTGTTCGACCTGGAGGCCAGCGGTTATTTCTATACCCGTCTCCAGAACCCCACCAACGACTATGTGGCCGCGAAGATCGCCGCCCTGGAGGGCGGCACAGCCGGTATGCTGACCTCCTCCGGCCAGGCGGCCAACTTCTTCGCCATGTTCAATATCGCAGGCTGCGGGGACCATATCGTGTCCTCCTCCAGCATATACGGCGGCACCTTTAACCTGATGGCCGTCACCATGGCAAAAATGGGCATCGAGACCACCTTTGTGGCTCCGGACTGCACAGAGGAGGAGCTGAACGCCGCATTTCGGCCCAACACCAAGTGCGTATTCGGCGAGACCATCGCAAACCCCGCCCTGACCGTGCTGGACATTGAACGCTTCGCCAAGGCCGCTCACGAGCATGGCGTTCCCCTGATTGTAGACAACACCTTCCCCACCCCCGTAAACTGCCGTCCTATCCAGTGGGGCGCGGATATCGTGACGCATTCCACCACCAAGTACATGGACGGCCACGGGGTGGCGGTGGGCGGAGCCATCGTGGATTCCGGCAATTTTGACTGGATGGCTCATGCGGAAAAATTCCCCGGCCTGTGCACCCCGGATGACAGCTATCACGGCATCACCTATGCGGAGAAATTCGGCCAGGGCGGCGCCTTCATCACCAAATGCACCGCTCAGCTCATGCGGGACTTCGGCGCTATCCAGTCTCCGCAGAACGCCTTTTATCTGAATATGGGACTGGAAAGCCTTCATGTCCGCATGGCCCGTCATTGCGAAAACGGCCAGGCCGTAGCGGAATATCTGGCCGCCCATCCCAAGGTAGAGCGGGTGATATACTGCGGTCTGCCCGGCGACCCCTATTATCCCCTGGCTCAGAAATATCTGCCCAACGGCTCCTGCGGCGTTGTGTCCTTCGAGCTGAAGGGCGGCCGGGATGCCGCCAGCGCCTTTATGCGTTCTCTGCGTCTGGCCGCCATCGAGACCCATGTGGCCGATGCCCGCACCTGCTGCCTGAATCCTGCCAGCTCCACCCATCGCCAGATGACGGACGAGCAGCTCCGGGCCGCCGGTATCCCCGCAGGGCTGGTGCGTCTGTCCTGTGGACTGGAGGACAAGCAGGACCTGATCGACGATATATCCAATGCTCTGGAGGCCGTGTAAAAATGCCCATCAAAATACCAAACCGCCTCCCTGCCACCAATGTCCTGACCCAGGAAAACATCTTCGTCATGACAGAGACCAGGGCTGTCAGCCAGCAGATCCGCCCCCTGCAGATTCTGCTGCTAAACCTGATGCCGGACAAGGCGACCACAGAGACACAGCTTGCCCGCGTATTGGGAAATACCCCCTTGCAGATAGAGATGGAGCTTCTGGCGCCATCAGGCCATGTCTCCAAAAACACGCCGGAGGAGCACATTCTCGCCTTTTATAAGACCTTTGACCAGGTCTCCGACCGCTATTTCGACGGGCTCGTCATCACCGGCGCTCCGGTGGAGCTGATGCCCTTTGAGGAGGTGGACTACTGGCCGGAGCTGTGCCAGATCATGGAGTGGTCAAAGACCCACGTCCACTCCACCCTGCATATCTGCTGGGGCGCGCAGGCGGCCCTGTATTACCATTACGGCATCCCCAAGCGCACCCTGGATAAAAAGCTTTTCGGCGTATTCCAGCATACCGTGGAGGAGCCGAATTACATCCTGTTCCGGGGTTTTGACGATAAGTTTTTCGTCCCCCACTCCCGGAACACCACTACAGACCGGGCGGACATTGAGGCCGTTCCGGCGCTGAAGATCCTGGCGGCCTCCCAAGAGGCCGGCGTATACGCCGTCAAGACGGACCGCTGCCGCCAGGTATTCCTCATGGGCCATGCGGAATACGACCGGGACACCCTGAAGCGGGAGTATCTGCGAGATGTGGCCGCCGGAAAGGACATCGACCTGCCCAAGAATTATTTTCCCAACGACGATATCACACAGGACCCGGTGGTTAACTGGCGCTCCTGCGCCCATCTGCTGTATGGGAACTGGCTGAACTACTGCGTCTATCAGACGGTCCCCTATGATATCCAGGATATCCAGCGGGGCGTCCGCACCGAGGATATGTAAATGGAACCGATACTTGTTATCATGGCCGCCGGTATGGGCAGCCGTTTCGGCGGGCTGAAGCAGATGACCCCGGTAGATCAGGCGGGCCAGGTTATCCTGGATTATTCCGTCTATGACGGGATACAGGCCGGATTTCAAAAGGTTGTATGTGTTATAAAGAAGGAGCTGGAAGCGGATTTCCGCGCACAGATCGGAAACCGCATTGCCGCCCGCTGCGACCTGCACTATGCCTTCCAAGCGCTGGACGATCTGCCGGAGGGCTTCGCGGTCCCACCGGAGCGGAAAAAGCCCTGGGGCACCGCCCATGCGGTATGGGCTGCGCGGCAGGAGATCGACGGCCCCTTCGCCGTCATCAACGCGGACGATTTCTACGGCCGCGGGGCCTTTACCGCCCTGTATGATTTCCTCTCTCTGCCGGGAGACGAGCATACCCACGGCCTGGCGGCCTACCGGCTGAAAAACACCCTGACGGAAAATGGCACTGTGGCCCGGGGGGTATGCACAACAGATAAAACCGGCCGCCTCCTCACCGTGACGGAGCTGACCGCCATCCGAGGCCCGGCGGACAGCCCTGCTTATACCGCCGACGAGGGCAAGACCTGGAACGCTCTGGACCCGGAGGCCCCTGTCAGCCTGAACACCTGGGCCTTCCGCAAGAGCTTCATAGACGCCATCGGGCTCCACCTGAGTGAATTTCTGGAAAGGGATATGCCCGCAAACCCGGAAAAGGCGGAGTTTTTCCTCCCCGGCGTGGTGAATGCCCGTCTCGCCGCCGGAACCGATCAGGTAATGATCCTCCCCACCTATGAGGTCTGGCACGGCGTTACCTACCGTGCCGATCTTCCCGCCCTTCAGGCCGCCCTCTGCGAAATGCAGCAACGCGGGGTCTACCCGGAACAGCTATGGAAATGAATGGAGCGCCGCAGCCTTTTGTGCTGCGGCGCTCTTACTGATATCGAATTGAATGCTGCCCGGTCGTTTTACGATATCACGGACGCGGTCGTATTCAGGGTGACTGCACCGGCGCTGTAGTAGGTCTCCGGCTCATAGGCCATGATCTTCATTTTGATAGCCGCGCCGTCCTCCGGCACGGTGTCGAAGGTGATGGATTGCACATACTCCCCCGGTCTGAGAAGCCCTGTCTCTCCCAGGATATTCCCGTCACTGTCCATAATACGCAGCTTCATCCATACCTCGTTACCCTCGTCGTTGGTGAAATATATATCCGCGCTGCTGCCGGAGATCACCACCCGGCCACAGACGTGAGCGGAAAAGCTCATTCCCTCCTGATAGATCAGGCTCCAGCTCTCATCCGCCGGTTCCGGCGTGCCGGATACCGCCGCCGCATCGAATGCCGGCGGCACAAAGGCCGCTGTCTCCTGTTCCCCGCCAGTGGCTGTCAGAGCCGCCGCCATAACCGCCAGCGACAGAAGACAGACCACTGCGGCGATACATACGCTTTTATTCTTCATTTCCTTCGCTCATTCCCCGTGATGGTCACGGTCACCCTGCCGACTACCGCCGAGGTCAGCGCTTCCAGACTCGTCTCGTCCGGCGCTCCCTCTAAGGCCAGCGCAAAGCTCTCCGAGTCTCCCACCGCCAGCGTAGAGGAAGCTTTGTCGAAGCTTCCTGTGATGCCGCTATAGCCATCCTCCGGCGTATAGCTCAACGCAATGTCCACAGCCGTTTCCGAGTTGTTTGTCACGGTGATCTTATCTGCGTCCTCCCCACAGTTCCAGCCGCCCGCCGTCTCATTATATGTATGAGTCTCAGGGTCCCAGACCTCCAAAGCAGCCTGATAGGTGAACGACAGCCCGCCCCACTCGATCTCCACAGAATACACAGTGGAAGACGGCTCGGAGTCCTCGTTATAGTATCCCCTGCTCTCCTCGTAATACACTGTCTTCCCGGAAAAAACAGGGAATTCGTCCGTACCCAGTGTCTGATACCATACCTGCGTCCCATCCGTGACGCCACTGTTCAGCAGCCATGTCACCTCGCCGGAGGAAAATTCCGCTACGGTTTTGGAGGCAAACTCGACGGATGGCGAGCCACTAATTCCTCCCACGCCATCGGCTGCCGCTGTGTCCAGAAAATAGGAATTGGTAATGGTTCCGTTGCTTTTCACATATCCTGCCACTCCACCGGGAGTATATCCGCTGACAGAGCCAATGCTGTAGCAGTTACATACGGTTCCTATTTCTAGATGCCCGACAACACCACCCATATATCCATATGCATTGCTTGAATCGTTGCCATAAACACTCCCACTATTGAAACAATTCGTAATAGAACCAGAGCTGCTATACATGTACCCCACCACGCCCCCTACACCATTACTACCGCTAATATTCCCACTGTTGCAACAGACAGCGACACTGCCACTTGCTAGGCCGCCTATCACGCCACCTACATTCATGCTTGTGCTGTCGACACTTCCACTGTTAGAGCAACCAGATATATTGCCAATTGATGCAGAACCTATCACACCACCAACATAATAATAAGTACCGCTGACACTTCCGCTATTTGAACAGTTTTCAACACTATTTGCATTGCTCCGCGCATTACCGACTATGCCGCCTACGCGCGAATAGCCGCTGACTGTACCAGTATTGTGACAGTTACTGATGATACCGTTCACACTTGTCAAGTCTCCGGCTATACCTCCTACATACATGCCTGCACTTACAACGGAACCACCATGTATGCAGTCGGTAACAACGCAGTTAGCTACATGGCCTACTATACCTCCTACACACATCTCTCCTTTTGTCTCCAACACACATTCTATATATCCATAATAGGCGCATCCGCTGATGAGGCCGGTCTCGGTGCCAGTAAGGGCCACCATGTACCCCACAATACCGCCAATCATCTTCCCTCCCATAATGCTGCTGTTAGAAACAACGACATTACTCACCGTTCCGCTGCTTACATATCCGAAGAACCCCTGATAACTCGAAGATTGGTTTATATAAAGCCCAAAGATCATATGCCCATCCCCATCAAAGACACCGCAATATTTCTGAGAGGAGCTTCCGATCGCCGTCCATTCCCGGGGCGTTTCGCCGCCGGTATACGTCCCGTCCTCGGCGCTAAACGTATACCCCGGATTCAGATCGATGTCCGCCGTAAGCACGGCGTTGATGGACGTATCACCGTTGTTCACCTGCTCTGTGAACCAGAACAGCTGACCCGCATTGCCGATCTCATAATACCCGTCGCTGTTTTGTTCGGCGGACTGATACCCGCCGCAGCCCGGGCAAATACCGTTATCATAATCATATTCTCCACATGTCTCACAAACTTCTTCCGCCTCGTCCGTCAGCACTGTGATACCGCCGCTGAACCAGTCCAGAAGCTCGAACAGCTTCTCACTGTTGGAGACCAAGGCCTGCTCCTCCCCGGTCAGCGTATAGTACTCATCACATACCGCCGAGGCTTGGGCATACGCCTGCTCCTGCTCTGCGGCGTCCATGGCCGCCGTCTCCTCCGCAGAGGGAAGGGCCGCTATCTGCGCCTCTACAGCACAGATGAAACACGCATCAGCGGCATTGCCATGCTCACAAAGCCCCGCCTCACTGTCCCCGGCTATATTTTCTGCCTCCAGCTCCTCCGTATCATCTGCGGACTCTGCTGCATCCGTCATCTCTTCGGTTTCCATAACTTCCGATTCATCCAAAACCGCCGCGCTGTCTACAGTCACCGTCGACTCGGCCTCTTCCGGGACATTCTCCGCCTCATCTGCCTGCGCAAAGACAGGAAGGCAGGTCAATATCAAAGCTATCGTCAGGAGCATGGATATCGCTTTCTGTCTCTTCATCGTCTCGTTCCTCTTTTGCAGATGTTTGTTTACATAATTATTTTTATTCGGAGCCCCGATTTTCTGCTACACAGATCGGGCCGCTTCATCTGTTATTTCTTAGATTATATAACACCCTTTCTCATTTTGCAAGACAACGGATGGAATCGTAATCTTTTGTAATATTGTTTTTCAACGACCGTGGCTGTCTCTGCATCAGGGGGCACATAAATTTTCGGCGCGGGCGCTCCCATCGAAGGCGCCCGCGCCGATACCGGTCTATAAAGCCTGTTTTCACCCGAAGCGGATTACATTGTCCAGCGGCACGGACATGATGACCGCCCCCGCGGGGGTCTTCAGGCCGTGCTTTACATTAATCATCTCCATAATCGTATTCCGTGTCTGGCCGGAAGCGGCGATAAGGATGATCTCCTTCTCCCCCTGGACGGTGATGCCGTAAAAGCGGGCCACGTCCTCCTCTCCGGCGTAGCGGGAACGGATGATGGTACCGCCTCTGGCCCCGGCGGCCCGGGCCGTGTTCATTACATCGTCCGTGTGGCCGTTGTTGACGATCACGAAAATCAGGCTGTTTTCTCCCGCTGTATCCATAGCTGTGCCGTTCTCTCCTGTCTCAGCCGCAGACTGTCCCTGGCGCGCCAGGGCCGCGGCTACAATATTGTTGAGCCCTGACAGCGCGGCCATCATGGCAATGCCCTTGGCCTCCACCTCCAGGTAGTTTTCATCCAGATATTTCATGAGCCTGTCCCCGCAGCCTGCGGAGCCGAGACTGAACAAAATGTCTCTCTCCGTACCGCCCAGGCCCAACACGTCCAGCAGCTCCGACGGAGCGGTCCCCCGACCAATGCTGTGATAGTGCCACGGCACCTGATGGGCCGTATACAGCGCCGCCACATCCCGGCCCTGGCCCCGCTCCACAACGGTGATGATGAGTTTGACGCCCTCCGGCCTGTCGTTCGCCATAGCTCACGCCTCCCCAAAGAAGATGATGGTATCCTCCACCTCGCCGGCAGGAATCTGCTGTCTGAGGGCTTTGCGGGCCCGCAGCTTATCCACCAGCCCCAGCACCTGGATGGTGACCAGCGGCATCATAGCCACCAGGGCCACGATGCCAAAGGCATCTGTCATGACGTTGCCTCCCACCGCCTGGCAGGCCCCGATAGCCAGAGGCAGCAGGAAGGTCGTTGTCATAGGCCCGCTGGCTACGCCGCCGGAGTCGAAGGCGATGCCGGTAAATATCTGGGGCACGAAAAAGGTCAGGGCCACGCTGATGATATATCCGGGAATCAGAAACCACAAAATAGATATCCCCGTCAGGATGCGCACCATGGAAAGGCCCACAGCGCAGGCGATACCGATGGACAGACTGGTCTGGATGGAGCGGCGGGTGACGGAGCCGTTGGTGATCTCCTCCACCTGACGGGTCAGAACGCCCACGGCAGGCTCCGCCTTGACGATAAAATAGCCGATCAGCATACCAATGGGCACCAAAAGCCACCGGCTGTCGCTGGCCCCCAGATTCTCTCCCAAAAGCTGGCCCACAGGCATGAAGCCCACGTTCACGCCGGTGAGGAACAGCACCAGCCCCACATAGGTGTACACAAAGCCTGCAGCCACGCGGATGAGCTGCCGCCGGTGAAAACGGCGGAAAATCAGCTGGAACAGCAAAAATACCGCCAATATCGGCAGCAGGGCCACCGCCACCTCCCGGCCATATTCCGGCAGGGCCTGGAAAAAGGCTCCGGCCGCCTGCCTGGTGGTGGTGACCTCCGCGATAGAGGCGGAGGTATAGCTCACGCTGTCCGGCTGATAGAATATCCCCAGCACCAGCACAGACAGGATCGGCCCCACGCTGCACATAGCCACCAGACCGAAGCTGTCGGTGGTAGAGTTCTTATCGCTTCGTAGAGAGGCAAGGCCCACGCCCATGGCCATGATGAACGGCACTGTGATGGGCCCGGTAGTGACGCCTCCCGCATCGAAGGCGGCAGGGATAAAGGTGTCCGGCGCGAAATAGGCCAGGATGAATACCAAAAGATAGAATATGGACAGGCAGGCGGACAGGGGTATTTTCAGCAGCATACGCAGCTCCGCGAACGCCAGAAAAAGCCCCACGCCCACAGCCACGGTGATGGTCAGCACCCGATCCGGCACGGCGGGCATCTGATTTGCCAGGACAGTCAGGTCCGGCTCCGCCAGGGTTATCAGGACCCCCAGCACCAGGCATACCAGCAGCGGCACCACAATCCTCTTGGAATGACTCATCTGAACGCCAATACCCTCTCCCATAGGGGTCATGGCCATATCCGCCCCCATGGTGAACAGCCCCATACCAAAGACCACCAGCACCGCCCCAAACAAAAACAGCACCAGCGTTCCCGCATTCAGCGGCGCGATGGTGATGCTGATAACCAGAACGATGGCGGTGATGGGCAGGACCGATGCCACAGACTCCAACACCTTTTCTCTCAATAACTGGCCGCGCCCCACGATGACCTCCTTCCTTATGCCGCGCCCCACCCTCGGAACGCCCTTGAACATAATTTTTTCTATTGACGTTCAGTTTATCATATTAGAAAAAATTTGGCAACCGGATTTCCCTCCCCGGCTGCCAAATTTCAAGTTTATTCATATTTCCGTGGCACGCGCCCCGGCCGTTCTCTCCGTTATAGCAAAGGTAACCGTCATGGCAAAAGCTGTTAGTGCCGCCCCTGTGATCACATCCGTAGCGTAGTGCATTCCCAAAACCATTCTGGAGAGCATAACACACAGGGTAAACCCGATCGAGGCGCACATAGCGATCAAATAGAACCTTCTTGTGTTGTATTTTTCTGCGAACAAGGGAATCAGTAGCACCGCCATACTGGTGGCTGCCTGGGCGGCATGACCGGAGGGAAAGCTGGAATTTACAGAAAGCGCTGTGTGCGGCTGCCGGGCGAACCAATAGGTAAACTCCGTGACAGGATCGTCCAGCATGTTAAATCTGGGCCGGGACATAAATTCCTTCAGAAGCATCGGTCCAAATACCGCCGTGCCGCATCCGGCCACGCCGATCACTGCGGCCCGCCGGAGGCCTGCCCTTTTTCCTGATTTTATCAGTCTTACGGACAGGATCACGGAAGCCGGGAGCCACAGTAGCATGACGATCAGCATGGAAATCCTTCCCTCCGGCAGTGCGTTTGCAAAGCTCCGATACGCATAGAAGATAAAATAGGCCAGAAACAGTACCCCGAACACCCAGTTCAGCGCCGTTCCCACCTTTCTCCGCCTGTCACAGGTCAGGAGCCACGCCACGCAGGAAAATATCCCCACAACCGGCATGGGCAACGTGCCGATGATTTCAAAAAATCTGCCAAACGCGCTGTCAGCATTGTATATCCACAGCGCGATGGGCAAATCCACGAACATAAACCCAAGCATAAGCACACAACAGGCAATAACCATTCCCAGCAGCAGCATAATTCGTTTTCTATACACAGCGCACCAGCCCTTCTCTGAATACCTTGAAAAAGCTTATCATGCGCCCTGTAAAGCCCGCTATCAGTTTCCGGTAAAAGGTTTATAAACCGGCGGGCAGCGCTCTGCCATCCGCGTCCGGACGACTGACCTCGTCCCCCAAAAAATAAGCAGGCGCAGCCGTGGAAGCTGCGCCTGTGTGAGATCATTTTATATTACGCCGCGGCGGGAGTCTCCTGCTTTTTGTTGCGCAGGAACTGGAACACGAAGATGGCCACAATGACCACCAGGCCCACCACATCGCTGAGCGTGCCGGGGTAGATCAGGAACAATCCGCCAGCGGCGGCGACGATGCGCAACGGCCAGGGAACAGAACCCTTCAGGTATCCCTCCAGCGCCACGCCCAGGGATACCATGCCCACGATGGAGGTGATAATCAGCTGGATGACCTCCAAAGCATTCGTATCGATCAGGAGCATGGCCGGGTTAAAGGCGAAGATATATGGCACCACAAAGGCCGCAATAGCAAGCTTTGTGGCGTTCACCGCCGTCCTCATTGGCTTCGACCCCGCAATGGCCGAGCCTGCATAGGCCGCCAGAGCCACCGGCGGCGTGATATCCGCCACGATGCCGAAGTAGAACACGAAGAAATGAGCCGCCAGGGTGGGAACACCCATCTGAATCAGGATAGGTGCGCAGGTGGAGGCCATAATGCAGTAGTTGGCAGTGGTGGGAACGCCCATGCCAAGGATGATGCAGCAGATCATGGTCAGCAACAGGGCAACGATCAGATGGCCGTTGGCGATAGTGATAACGGCGGTGATGATCTGAGAGGCAAGACCGGTCATGGTGATGCAGCCGGCAATCACACCGGCAATGGCGCAGGCCGCCGCCACTGAGATGCATGACTGGCCGCCCTTTGCCAGAGCATCGAATAGCACGGCAGGAGTCATGCGGGCATCCTTGTTGAACAGGCTGACCACGATGCAGGCCATAATAGATATGGTAGCGGCATAGGCCATGGTACGGTTGCCGCTGCATACAAGATAAATCAGTATGACCAGGGGCAGCAGGAGATACAGCTTTTTTGCAAGCATGCGGAACTTCGGCAGCTGCTCTCTGGGAATGCCCTTCAGTCCCAGGCGCTTTGCCTCCAGATGGACGCAGATGAAGATGCCCAGGAAGTACAGCACCGCCGGCAGGATAGCCCGGACAATGATGCTGGAATAGGACACGCCCACATACTCTGCCATCAGGAAGGCCGCAGCGCCCATAATGGGAGGCATAATCTGTCCGCCGGTAGAGGCCGCCGCCTCCACCGCCCCGGCAAACTCCGGCTTATAGCCGGTCTTTTTCATCATGGGGATGGTGACGGAGCCGGTGGTGACGGTGTTGCCCACAGAGGAGCCGGACACCATGCCGCACAGGGCGGAGGAGATAACCGCCACCTTGGCGGGACCGCCGCTGGAGGAACCGGCAAGACAGTTAGCAAGACTGATGAAGAAATCAGAAATGCCCGTGCGCTCCAAAAACGCACCAAATATAAGAAACACCACAATAAACTTGGCGCAAACCTGAATAGGCGTGGTCATAACGCCGGTGGTGGTATAGGTCAGACGATAGGTGAGCTGGCTGACGGCGTTTCCGAAGCTCAGGCCCTTGCCAATCCAGAAATAATAGATGGCGTAGAGGATAAAGCACCCGGCCACGACCATGATGGGAATACCCACACTGCGGCGGCACAGCTCGAACAGGGCCAGGATAGCGATGATGCCCAAGGCGATCTCATACCAATAGAGGTATTTATAGCCCACAGCCCGGACAGTCAGATCCTTGGCGTTCACCACGATGTACAGGAACGCGCAGGTCCCCAGAATCATAATGATCCAGTCGAACCAGGGAATGTGGTTGACCTTCTGCACGCCCTTCTTGGCCGGGAAGTTCAGATAGCCAATGAGCATGATACAGGCCACAAAGGAGGGGTACCGCACCAGATCCAGCCAGGTGGCAAACAGCGTCACATAGATGGAAAACAGGGAGAACGCGGCCATCAAGCCGTATACGACCCATTTCTGCCAGCCCTCCCAAATACGGGTGTTGGACTCACGGTCAAATTTTTTCATGACCGCGTCCACGGCGTCAGCATCGAAGACCGGCTCCTCCGCTGTCGCTGCGGCGGTAGCCTCCGCCGCGGGGGCCGCAGGCTCCTCCGGCCCTTTCTTTTTGAACAGCGCCATACAGCACCTCCTGATAACAGAATATTGCAAAATCTCCTGCTTTGGAGAAAAATTCTTATATAAGGGCAATTCCTGTCACAGAAGGAAAACTCTTATATAAATGGGGGATGGAGCGCTGCTGCGCAGCGCCCCGTCCCGAATTGTCATGCGAAATAATTACTCAACGGTCTCCACTTCAATGCCGTGCTCCGCGAAGTACTTGGCAGCGCCGCTGGCGAAGGGCACCGCGATGCCTTCGGTAGCGAAGGTCAGGTCGAGCTCAGCGCCCTTGGCGTGCAGCTCGGTGATGGCCTCGGCATTGTCGAAGATAGTAGCAACGATGGCGTAAGCCGTATCCTCATCCAGATCAGCGCGGCAGACCAGGGTGGCCTTCACGGTGATGGTGACGCAGTCCTCGTCAAATCCGGCATAGGTGCCGGCGGGGATGGTCAGAGAGGCATAGTAGGGGCAGCTCTCCAGCAGAGTCTCCATGTGCTCGTCGTCGATGGAGACGAGATACACAGTCTGGCTGGTAGCCAGGTCGGTGACGGCGGTGGTGGGAGCGCCGGCGCAGATGAAGGCGGCGTCGATCTTGCCGTCCTTCAGGCTCTCGGTGGAATCACCGAAGGACTGATAGATGGGGGTGATGTCGTCCAGGGTCATGCCATAGGCAGCCAGGATATCAACGGTGTTATAATAGGTGCCGGAGCCCACGTCGCCAACGCAGACGCTCTTGCCGGCCAGGTCGGCCACGGAGGTGATCTCCGGGTCAAGGGTCACAATCTGCACGGTCTCGGCATACAGGGCGCCCAGAACCAGGAAATCGGTGTTGGCCCCGGTCTCCTCGAAGGAGTTGGTACCCTCATAAGCATAGGTCATAACGTCGGACTGAACCAGCGCCAGGTCATACAGGAACTCGCTGATGCCCTCGATGTTGGCGGTGGTGCCGCCGGTGGACACGGTGTTGATGCTCAGGCCGGTGTTCTGGCCAATGTAGTTGGACAGCACGCCGCCGAAGGCGTAATAGGTGCCAGACTCGCCGCCGGTGCCCATGGTTAGGCTGCCGGTGATAGCAGAGAAGTCATTAGTAGATGCATCCTCCTCAGCCTCAGCCTCCTCGGTTTCCTCGACCTCCTCGGCGGTCTCCTCAGTGGTCTCCTCGACCTCCTCAGTCTCGGTCTCCTCGGTGGTGTCGGCATCGCTGGAGCTGGAGCAGCCGGCGAACATACCGAGCATCATGACCAGGGCCAGCATAAGCGCAAGCGTCTTCCACAGGGTCTTTTTCATTGGATTTGTCCTCCCAAAAACGATTTCTTGCATTTTCTCAACGGGAATAATTCAAGATGGATTCATTATACTCGCATCTTTTTGAATTGGCAAGGAAAAAATGAAATTTATTTTGTTCAAACTTTCAAAATTATAACTTCTTCCCATGTATTCCCCTGATAGACACCTGTTTTTGTGATTTTTTTACAAACAAAGTACCTGCATCGTACCTGCATTTTACCATTAAACTTTTTTAACATTTTATCTTCGTTTCCCTTGACATTTCCCAGCAAGATTATTATAATTATTACAAGCCTAGCTTGATTCTAATAGGTTTAGAAAGGAAAATTGGATAATGAAAAAGATCATCGCAATTGTTCTGGCTGCTGTCATGTGCCTGTCTCTGGCAGCGTGCAGCAGCACCGACTACACCAGCCAGCTGGAAGACATCCAGGCCTCTCTGGACGGCATCCAGGACCTGCTGGATTCCCTGACCGCCGATGAGACTGAGGCTGAGGAAGCCGAGGTCGAGGAGGCTGAGACTGAGACCGAGGAGGTCACTGAGGAGACCTCTGACAAGATCACCGTCGATTTCGAGTGGAACGGCCAGATGGAGGTTTGGTCCATCCTGCCCACCACCGGCGCTGAAGGCCTGGTTCTCATCAACGACGCCATGGGCGCTATGATGGAGGCCGAGGGCTTTACCTATGTGAAGAAGGACGCCCAGGGCGATCCCTCCGCACAGGTGCAGTTCGTTGAGGACGCTATCAATGCCGGCAACGTGGGCTGCCTGATGATTGCCGCCATGAGCGTGGATATGCTTCAGGACGTAGTGCTTGACGCCCTTGAGGCTGGTATCGCTGTAGCCATGCTGGGCGCTGAGCCCACCGAATACGGCATCTCCGGCTGCGTGTACACCGCTTATGAGATCACCGGTATGTACGCTGTGCAGGCCGCTGAGGACTGGGTCACCAA
The DNA here is from genome assembly GCA_021203045.1 of Oscillospiraceae bacterium. Taxonomy (GTDB): domain Bacteria; phylum Bacillota; class Clostridia; order Oscillospirales; family Oscillospiraceae; genus CAJOIG01. The sequence continues at coordinate 14,247 of JAJQBY010000040.1, forward strand.
CCGCGTGGCTGAGGGCGGCAACATCCCCACCAATGCCGACGGTCTCTATGAGGTCGCCTGCGACGTTTACACTGACATCCAGGACGGCGTTTATCGTTCCAATGCTATGACCGCCACTGTGGACAACTCTGACATTCTTGTCCGCGTGTCCACCACCTCCTCCTATGGCGATTCCGCTTACTCCGATGCATATAACAATGCGCAGGACGCACTTGGCGCCCATCCCGACTGCCACATCTTCATCGCTTACGAGCCGGAAGAGGCCATGGGCGCTGCTGACGCCATCGCCGACTACTGCGGCCAGAACGGACTTGACCTGGCCGACTACTGCGTCATCCCCTGCTACGGCGAGGACTCCACCTTCCTGGAGCTGTATGCCGAGGCACTGGATGATCCCTCCTCCACCGCCATCAAGGGCTATTCCACCTACGGCGATCCTGCCGAGACCGACGCTGACGGCAATGTGACCAAGGACTCCGCCACCCTGACCGGCGAGCACCTGGGCGACATCCTTCTGTCCGCCTGCGGCTTTGATGGTTACGACTTCGAGTATGGCGCAACCTATTACGACACCATCACCGTGAGCAACATCTACGGCTACTCCGACACCTGGGTCAACGGCAACGACAACCCCGCTATCGAGTACAAGATCACCGAGTATATCGGCTAATTTAAAAGCCAACACGTATACCCTTAAATCCTAGGCTTTCGAGGCGGTGCGACGAGCTTCGCACCGCCTCTTTCAAAAAAATCTCACTTTTATCCAATATAAAAGGCAGGTGCGTTCCTTTGACCGAAAAAGAGCCTGTTCTCTCTTTAAAAAACATCATTAAGGTCTTCCCCGGCGTGGTGGCTCTGAATCATGTCTCCATGGATTTCTATCCCGGAGAGATACACGCCATTGTGGGAGAAAACGGGGCGGGCAAGTCCACCCTGATAAAGACCATCACCGGCGCTCACGCCCCGGACGGGGGCACCATCACCCTGGATGGGGAGACTTACAGCGCCATGACCCCGGCCCTGGCCCGGCAGCACGGCGTGGAGTGCATCTATCAGGAATTCAACCTGATCGACGTGCTTTCCACAGCGGAAAATATCTGCTACGGAGAAAATATGGGCCGCCTGGTGAACCAGAAGGCCATGAACGAAAAGGCCCAGAAGCTGTTCGACGACTTCGGCGTGGACATTAACCCTTCCACCCTGGTGCGGGATCTGACCCCCGGCCATATGCAAATTGTGGAGATTGCCAAGGCCGTCTCCAAAAACGCCCGCATCCTTATTCTGGATGAACCGACCGCGCCTCTGTCCCTGGCTGAGGTGGATATCCTTATGTCCATCGTGCGCAAGCTGAAGGCGGACGGCGTGGCGATCATATACATCTCACACCGTCTGGACGAGATATTCACCCTGTCCGACAAGGTCTCCGTCCTGCGGGACGGGGAATACATCGTCACCCTGGAAACTGACCAGACCACCCGCCCGGAGCTTATCAAATACATGGTGGGCCGGGAAATGACCCAGACCTTCCCCCAGCGGAATGTGGAGATCGGAGACGTGGCCCTGGAGGTCAGGAACCTGACAGGCAACGGCGTAAAGAATATATCCTTCCAGGCCCACAAGGGCGAGATTTTGGGCATATCCGGCCTGGTAGGCGCAGGCCGCACGGAGATCATGAAGGTCATCTTCGGCGCAGAGAAAAAGCAGTGGGGCGAGATATACGTAAACGGCGAACCCGCCAACATCAGATCCCCGCGGGACGCCATGCACAAATACGGCATCGGTATGTGCCCGGAGGACAGAAAGCGGGAGGGTTGCTTCCTGGGTGAGACCATCTCCTGGAACCTGGTCTATAACGTGCTGGGCAATATCTCCAACCGCATCGGCGTCATCAACCGCAAAAAGGAAAAGGAAATCGCGGACTACTACGGCAAGTCCATGCGCATCAAGGCGCCCGATCTGGACAAGACCAAGGTGCTCACCCTCTCCGGCGGCAACCAGCAGAAGGTAGTGGTGGGCAAGGCCCTGGCCGCCAATGCGGAGATCATCATCTTCGACGAGCCCACCCGAGGCATCGATGTGGGCGCGAAATATGAGATATACGAGCTGATGAACGGCCTGGTAGAGCAGGGCAAGACCATCATCATGGTCACCTCCGATATGGAGGAGCTTTTGGGTATGTCCGACCGCATCGTGGTCTTTGGAGAGCGGTGCCTGGCAGGAACGCTGGAAAAGGTGGAATTTTCCCAGGGGCGTATCCTTGATATGGCATCCACCAGCGTCCGCGACGACGAGATTTAAATTTGTGGGGGCAATAACAACATGGAGAAAGTAAAAAACAAGCTGAAGGATATGACCATGGTCTTCGTCCTGATCGGGCTGCTGATCATCTTCTTTGTCCTGTGCCAGATCATCACAGGGCGCAACTTCCTGAGTCTGGCAAATCTTCTAAGCATTCTGGGCCAGAACGCCCATCTTGTCATCATCGGCGTGGGCATCACCTTCATCATGCTGGGCGGCGGCATGGACCTGAGTACCGGCTACCTGGTTTCCACCGTGGGCATTTCCATGGCGCTGATTAACCTGGGCCTGATGAACAGCGGCATGGCCAGCTTCCCCGCCTTCCTGATCGCGGCCGTAGCGGGTGTGGCTCTGGCCACCGGGCTTTCCGCCATCAACGGCGTGGTCTATGCCTGGTTGAAGGTGTTCCCCTTCATCATCACCCTGGCTATGCAGTACATACTCAACGGCGCAACCTATCTGCTGTCCGGCGGTATGACCCAGACCTACCGCAACCTGTCCAACGGCTTCAAGATTCTGGGCGGCTACAACATCAAAATCTTCTCCGGCAACCTGAAAACCGGCGTGCTGGTGATGGTTCTCATGGTGCTGATCGGCTCCTTTATTCTGAATAAGACCCGCTTTGGCCGGAACGTCTATGCCCTCGGCTCCAACCCGGAGGCCGTGGCCCTGTCCGGTGTTTCCGTGGCAAAAATGCGCATCGCGGTGTTCGCCCTGGCCGGCGTGTTCTTCGGCATCGCCCAGATCGTGAACATCGGCCGTATCGGCTCGGTGAACAACTCCATGGGCGTTGGCACAGAATTTACTGTCATGGCCGGCGCCATGCTGGGCGGCGTCAAGATGGGCGGCGGCGGCGGTAAAATGTCCAACATGGTCGTGGGCGTTCTTATCATCGGCGTGCTGAACTCCGGCATGAACTTCCTGAACCTGAGCCAGTATTGGCAGTATGTGGCCCTGGGCATCGTCCTTCTGGCCGCTATCATCCTGGATACCCTCCAGACCGAGAACGTCCAGAAACGGGCCAAGCTGGTCACCGGCCAGGACCCCGCCCTTCTGCAAAAGACCGAGGAATAATCTAAACTATCTCTCTCCCCCGCTCCGGCGGGGGATTTTTTTATTGACTTGCTTCTCAGGGTCTAGTAAAATATCGAATCGGAAACTGATTTCATTACGGAGGCAAAAAATGTCTGGGAAGAAATCGCTTCAGGGCAGGAAAGCCCGCAGCGCGGCCTACGGAGCGCTGAACGGAGCGTATTGGATGCTGTACTGCGTGGCAGTCAGCTATGCAGGAGTGTATTTGCTGGATCGGGACTATTCCAGCAGCCAGATCGGGGCCATCATCGCGGCGGGCTATGTGCTGGGCCTGCTGCTCCAATCGGCCGCTGCACCGCTGGCTGACCGGGCAGGCCGGGCGCCGGTGGCAGTCATGTCGGTGGAGGCCGCCGGGATAGCGCTGACCCTGCTGGCCCTGATGTCTTCGCCGGAGAAGGGCTTTTTCCTGACCGCGATATTCACCTTACTGATAGCACTGGTGGTCTCCATTCAACCGCTGGTGAATGCCTTCACCTTTTATCTGGAGCGATTTGGAACGGAAATCCCCTTCGGCCTGTGCCGTGGCGTCGGCTCCGCCTCCTATGCGGCGTTGTCCGCCGTCATGGGCCTGCTGACCGTCCGGGTCGGCATCCTGACCATCCCGGCGGCAGGGCTTATGGTGGCGGTGTTGTTCCTGTTTTTAATGATTCTGTTCTGCCGAGCCGGAATCCCCCCTGCGCCCCCTCAGAAGCCAAAGTGGACGGAGGACGACGGGGAAAAGCGGGGCCTTGCCGCCTATGCCAGGCGGTACCGCAGCTTTTTGTTTTTGCTGGGCGGTATGGCCCTGATATTTTTCGGCCACTCCTTCTTTTTGAATTTCACCATCCAGATCGTGAACGGCGTAGGCGGGGACAGCGGAGACATGGGTATCCTGAACGCCTATATCGCCATTCTGGAACTGCCGGGCATGTGGATGTTCGACCGGCTGCACCGGAAATATTCCTGCACCGGAATGCTGAAATTTGCCGGTATCTTTTTTGCCCTGAAAAATACACTGATATTCACTGCCGGCTCCATGCTGGGGCTGTACGGAGCTACCTTCTTCCAGGCTCTGTCCTATCCCCTGTTCATCCCCGCCTCGGTGCGCTATGTGGGAGAGCATATGGATCTGAAGGACATGAATAAATCCCAGTCCCTTTTGACCGCCATGATAACCATAGGCAACATCTGCGTCTCCGCCGTAGGCGGTTTCCTGATCGACGGTGCCGGTCTGAAGATCGCCCTGGCCGTGGCGGCGGCCTGCACTATCGCAGGCGCGGCAGTGCTTCTGCTTGGCATGAAAAAAGACAGGGCTGACACGATTTCTAATTAGACGACGGGAGGTCATTTACATGAAGCATATCCTTATTATCGGCGGCGGCGCGGCGGGCCTCGCCTGCGCCGTGGCAGCAGCCCAGGCGGGAACCAAGGTAACGGTTCTGGAAAAGCGCAGCTCCGCCGGCGGCAATGGCCGCTATGCCGAGGGCGTGTTCGGCGCCGGCAGCCGTCTGCAAAAGCGGAACAACATCGACGCGGACCCGGACGTGCTGTTCCGGGAGGCTATGGAGTTTTCCCACTGGAAGGCGGACGGGCGGCTGACAAGGGCGCTGATAGACGCCTCCGGTCCCACTGTGGACTGGCTGGCGGATATGGGGGTCCCCTTCACACGAGTGCTGCACCATATGCCGAACCAGTCGCCGGAGGTATTCCACATGGCCTATCCCGCCCCCACCGGGGCGCGGGTCATGGATGTACTGAAAGCACAGTGCGCCGCTCTGGGCGTGGAAATACACCTGAACGTCCGGTGTCTTTCCCTTACCATGCAAAACGGCGCCGTCACCGGCGCGTCGGCTGAGATAGACGGCAGGTCCTTGGCATTCCAGGCGGACAGCGTTCTCATCGCCACCGGAGGCTTTGCCGGAGACCCGGACAAAATGCGGGCCATGATACCCGGCAGCGTGCCGGAGGCCTATATGCATCTGAAGGGCATCCCTATGGCAGGAGACGGACTGACCCTGGCGGAAGGAGCCGGAGCCTCCATCGTGAAGGACATCGCCATCGAGGGCTGCGGCCCGGTATTCAAGGGCCACAGTGAGATCACCGGCCTGATACGCCGGGAGGACTGCCTGTGGGTCAACGCTTTGGGCCGCCGCTTCTGCGATGAGAGCATTTGCCAGAACTTCATCTTCGGCCAGAACGCCGTGGCCCGCCAGCCGGGAAAAATGTGCTGGGCCATCCTGGACAGCGAATCCCTTCGCCGGGCCTATGAGGGCCTCCCCCCCCCCATGATGGCCGACCCGGCTATCATGGAAAACGGCATGACAGAGCTGTATACGGCCATGGAAAAGGAGGTAGCCACCGGGAGTGTTTTCCGGGCGGACACCCTGGAGGCGCTGGCCCAGGCCGCCGGGATAGATCCGGAAGCGCTAACCCGGGAGGTCGGAGACTATAACGCCGCCTGCGCCTGTGGCCATGACGGACTTTTTGCCAAGGACCGACGGTATTTGAATCCCATCGAAGCGGCTCCCTATTACGCCGTCCGGGCCGGCATGGATATGATCACCACCCACGGAGGCATTGCTGTGAACGACCATATGCAGGTCATCCAGCCGAATGGACAGCCTATTCCCGGCCTTTACGCCGCGGGGATAGATATTTCCGGCGTGGATTCCGGGGATTACAGCGGCACCCTGTCCGGCCATGCCTTTGGCTTCTCCCTGGCCGGAGGCCGTCTGGCGGCAGCGGAAATGATGTTAAATAAATAATTTTGAAAATATTCATCATTTCCATGAATAAAACTATTGATATTCATCGCCTTTAGGCGTACCATACGTTCGTTGATGAAAATATTCTATTGAATTTTATTGAATACGGAGGAAACAAATCAATGTCTGACATCAAAAAAGTAGTTCTTGCCTATTCCGGCGGCCTGGATACATCCATCATTATCCCCTGGCTGAAGGAGCATTATAATAACTGCGAGGTCATCGCCGTGGCCGCAAACGTGGGTCAGGGCGATGAACTGGAGGGCCTGGAGGAAAAGGCCATCAAGACCGGCGCATCCAAGCTGTATGTGCTGGACCTGACGGACGACTATGTAGACAACTACATCATCCCCACCATGAAGGCCGGAGCAATTTATGAGGAATACCTCCTCGGCACCAGCCACGCCCGGCCCTGCATCGGCAAGGCCCTGGTAGAGGTAGCCCTCAAGGAGGGCGCGGACGCCATCGCCCACGGCTGCACCGGCAAGGGCAACGACCAGGTCCGGTTCGAGCTGGCCATCAAGCATTTCGCCCCCAACATGAAGATCATCGCCCCCTGGCGGGAGTGGGACATCAAGAGCCGTGATGAGGAGATCGATTATGCCGAGACCCATCACATCCCCCTGCGCATCAACCGGGAGACCAACTACTCCAAGGATAAAAACCTCTGGCACCTGTCCCATGAGGGTCTTGACCTGGAGGACCCCGCCAACGAGCCCCAGTACGAGAAGGAGGGCTTTTTGGAAATGGGCGTCTCCCCCATCCAGGCTCCGGACAAGCCCACCTATGTGACCATTGACTTCGACAAGGGCGTTCCCGTTGCCCTGGACGGCGTAAAGATGAGCGCCAAGAACATCATCTATCAGCTGAACGCCATCGGCGGCGCCAACGGCATCGGCCTGCTGGATATCGTGGAGAACCGGCTGGTCGGCATGAAATGCCGGGGCGTTTACGAGACCCCGGGCGGCGCAATTCTGTATAAGGCCCACAGTGTTCTGGAGAGCATCTGCCTGGACAAGATGACCGCCCATGAGAAGCAGAAGCTGTCCATCACCTTCGCGGAGCTGGTGTATAACGGCCAGTGGTTCACCCCCCTGCGGGAGGCCCTCTCTGCTTTTGTGGATAAGACCCAGGAGAAGGTCACCGGCACCGTGCGGCTGAAGCTGTATAAGGGCAACATGATAAACGCCGGCGTCACCAGCCCCTACAGCCTGTATTCTGAGGAGATCGCCACCTTCGGCGAGTCCGATTACAATCAGGCCGACGCCCAGGGCTTCATAAACCTCTATGGTCTTCCCATTAAGGTGCAGGCCATGGTGGACGCTCAGAACCATGAATAATCTCTGGGGCGGCGCGGTAGCCGAGACAGCCAAGGCCCTGAATTCCTCCATCGCCGTGGACAGCCGCATGTGGCGGGAGGATATTCAGGGCTCCCTGGCCCACAGCGCCATGCTGACGGCCCAGGGCATCCTCTCTCCGGAGGACGGTCAGGCCATCCAGGAGGGGCTTACCGGCATACTGAATGATATAGAGAGCGGCGCGCTCCAGATCGACATGGGCGCAGAGGATATCCACACCTTTGTGGAAATGGAGCTGACCGCCCGCATCGGCGACGCAGGCAAGCGCCTGCACACCGCCCGAAGCCGGAATGACCAGGTAGCCACAGATCTGCGCCTCTATCTCCGGAATCAGGAGGACGAGCTTCTCTCTCTTATCCATGATGTGATAAAGGCCCTGCGGGATAAGGCGGCAGAATATGCGGACGCTGTAATGCCGGGTTATACCCATCTTCAGCGGGCCCAGCCCGTCACTCTGGGTCATTATCTGTGCGCCTATGCCATGATGCTGACCCGGGACGCGGGGCGGATAAAGGACGCAAGAACGCGCCTGAATCAGTGTCCCTTGGGCGCATGCGCTCTTGCAGGCACCACCTTCCCCACGGACCGCTCCATGACCGCCGCCGCGCTGGGCTTCGACGGCCCGTGTCTCAACAGCATGGACGCAGTTTCCGACCGGGACTTCTGCGTGGAGCTGATGAGCGCCTGCAGCCTGATCATGACTCACCTGAGCCGGCTCTCTGAGGAGCTTGTGCTGTGGTCCAGTCTGGAATTCGGCTTTGTCACCCTGCCGGAGGGCTTTGTCACCGGCTCCTCTATTATGCCGCAGAAGAAAAACCCGGATATGGCGGAGCTAATCCGCGGCAAGACCGGCCGGGTGTATGGCGATCTGACCGCCCTGCTGACTGTTTTGAAGGGCCTTCCTCTTGCCTATAACAAGGATATGCAGGAGGACAAGCAGGCCGTCTTTGACGCAGTAGATACGGCAAAGCTGTGCCTGTCCGTCATGGCCCCCATGGTGGCCGGCATGACCCCCCATCCGGAAGCCATGCGCAAAGCCGCCGGCACCGGCTTCATAAACGCCACAGACTGCGCCGACTGGCTGGTGGCTCACGGTGTTCCCTTCCGGGAGGCCTATGGCATTGCTGCCGGTCTTGTCCACGCGGGGACGCCTCTGGAGGAGGTCTCTATCCAGACCTATCAGGCCGCCTGTCCCGTCTTCGATGAGAGCATTTATGACGCCGTAGACCTGGACAACTGTGTCCGCCGCCGGAACCTCCCCGTAGCAGATGAGATCGCGTTTTTGGATGAGTTTCTGGCTAAAAATTAATTGACCTATACCAACAAGAGCCGCTCGATACTTCGGGCGGCTCTTTATCTATATCTACCACACCAACCGTATGTATCTTCCCGTCCGGTTAGCAGTAAGGAACCATAATCCAATTTTGGCATGATTTTGACTGCTGCATGAACTATTTCACAAACCAGCAATATCGCTAATATTCATCATAAATTTTTGTTTACTATTTTCCGTGATTATAATAACTTTTGTTGCTCTTTTGAGGCCGTCAGTAGTACAATATAGACAAATGTCAGTGTCTCATGTCGTTCATTCATCGATGTTCGACAACCTACGGAAAATTCTATTAATGAATCGTTCCGAATAAAAGGAGGTCAAAAATGAGCAACGAAACCAACTGTGCCATCGGATGCGCCGAATCGGAGCAGGCACTGCTTGACCGTGTGCGTCAGCTTTTGTCGAGCTATAAGGGCCAGCAGGGCTCTCTTATCCAGGCTCTTCATACTGTGCAGGGCGTATACGGCTATCTCCCCCTGGAGGTGCAGCGCATCGTCGCCGAGGAACTGGATATCCCCATTGCAGAGGTATCCGGTGTGACGACGTTCTATTCCTTCTTCTCCGACCAGCCGAGAGGCAAGCACACCATCCGCATCTGCCTGGGGACGGCGTGCTATGTGCGCGGCGGCGTATCCATCATGGACGCCCTGCAAAAGCAGCTTGGCATCACCGTAGGAAACACCACCAAGGACGGTATGTTCACCTTCGAGGTGGCAAGGTGTATTGGTGCCTGCGGCCTGGCCCCGGCTATGGTCATCGACACCACCATCTATCCCCAGGTGAAGCCTGACGATCTGGCCGGCATCATCGACAGCTGGTACAAAAAGGATGAGGAGGAGGGCGTCTGATGTCTATATACACTCTCAAGCTCAACACCGTTAAGGATCTGGAGGAGCTGCGCCAGTCCTTCCAGGAAAGCACCACCGGCTACCGCCACACGATATATGTCTGCGGCGGCGCAGGGTGCAATTCCTCCAACAGCGACGCCATCGTGCAGGCACTGAAAAAGGCCATCACACTCCGGGGCCTGTCCCAGGAGGTGCGGCTGGTCGTCACCGGCTGCGTGGGCCTGTGCGCCCAGGGTCCCTGCATGATCGTCGACCCGGAAGGGGTGTTCTATGGCAACCTGACCCCGGAAAAGATCAAGATGATCGTGGATAAGCACCTGATCGGCGGCAACGTCATCCGGGAATACTGCTATCAGGACACGGTCACCGGGGAGTATATCCCTTACACCAAGGATCTGCCCTTCTTCTCCTCCCAGGTGAAGATCGCACTGCGGAACGTAGGCCGGATCGACTATTCCTCAATCGAGGACTACATAGGTCACGATGGATATTTTGCTCTGGCAAAGGTCCTGAACGAATACGGCCGTGAGCGCACCATTCAGGAGATCACCGACTCCGGCCTGCGGGGCCGCGGCGGCGCAGGCTTCCCCACCGGCACAAAATGGAAATCCGGCTTTGATCAGCCGGAGGGCCAGAAATATATCATCTGCAATGCGGACGAGGGCGACCCCGGCGCATTCATGGACCGGAGCATTTTGGAGGGCGACCCCCACAGCATTGTGGAGGCCCTGCTCATCGGCGGTTACTGCATCGGCGCCAACAAGGGCTATGTTTACGTCCGCGCGGAATACCCCCTGGCAGTGGAGCGTCTGACCGAGGCCATTCAGCAGGCCCGGGATACCGGACTGCTGGGCGAGCACATCCTGGGCAGCGACTTCAACTTTGACATCGAAATACGCATCGGCGCCGGCGCCTTCGTCTGCGGCGAGGAGACGGCCCTGATAAACTCCATCGAGGGCCACCGCGGCGAGCCCCGGCAGAAGCCTCCCTTCCCCTTCCAGAGCGGTCTTTGGGGCTGCCCAACCACCATCAACAATGTGGAGACCCTGGCGAACGTCCCCGCCATCATCAACATGGGCGCGGAGAAATACGCCTCCTACGGCGTGGGCCGCTCCAAGGGTACCAAGGTCTTTGCTCTGGCCGGCGACCTGGTCAATTCCGGCATCATTGAGATCCCCATGGGCATTCCCCTGCGGGACATCATCTTTAAGATCGGCGGCGGCATGAAGGACGGCAAGGCCTTTAAGGCTGTGCAGACCGGCGGTCCCTCCGGCGGCTGCCTGACCCAGGAGCATCTGGACGTATCTGTGGATTATGAATCCCTGACCCAGGCCGGCGCCATTATGGGCTCCGGCGGCCTGATCGCCATGGATGAGAACACCTGCCTCGTGGATACCGCCCGCTATTTCGTGGACTTCGTGAAGGACGAAAGCTGCGGCCACTGCGTCCCCTGCCGGGATGGCACCACCCGTATGCTGGAGCTGCTGGAAAAGATCACCGGCGGCCAGGGCGAGATGGAGGATCTGGACAACCTGGAAATCCTGGCCCGCACCATCAGCCAGACTGCCATGTGCGCCCTGGGCCAGACCTCCCCGAACCCGGTCCTGACCACGCTGAAATATTTCAGAGACGAATATGTAGCCCACGTGCGGGACAAGAAATGCCCGGCCCATGTGTGCACGGCCCTGTTTACCTATACCATCGACAGCGACAAGTGCCGCGGCTGCACGCTCTGCGCCCGGAACTGCCCTGTAGACGCCATCTCCGGCGAAAAGGGCCAGCCCCACATCATTGATGCATCTGCCTGCATCAAGTGCGGCACCTGCAAGCAGAACTGCCGCTTCGACGCCATCGTGCTAAACTGAGGGAGGTAGTAAAATGGTTGAACTGACAATTAACGGCAAGCACGTTTCCGCTCCCGACGGCTCTACGGTCATGGAGGCCGCGAAGCTGGCCGGTATAGACATCCCCCACCTGTGCCATCTCCCCGGCATCCATACCAACGGCTCCTGCCGTATCTGCGTGGTGGAGATCGAGGGCATGAAGAACCTGATGGCCTCCTGCATCGTAAAAGCCACAGACGGCATGGTGGTGCATACCAGCACCGAGCGCGTCCGTTTGGCCCGGAAGATCATCTATGACCTGCTGATCTCCAACCATCCCCAGGACTGCACCTTCTGCTCCCGGAACCAGAACTGTGAGCTGCAGATTCTCGGCAGCACGCTGGGTATCCAGGAAACCCATATTCATGGTAAGAAAAGTCCTGCCCGTGTGGACATCTCCCCGGCCATCGCCCGCAATTCCGCCAAGTGCATCCTGTGCCGCCGGTGCGTCACCGTGTGCCATGATGTGCAGGGCGTAGGCGTTATCTACGCCCAGAACCGGGGCTTCAACACGGTTATCGCTCCCGCCACATGCGCCCCGCTGGAGAGCACAGACTGCGCCATGTGCGGCCAATGCACACTGGTCTGCCCCACTGCCGCGCTGACAGAAACAGACAGCACAGAAAAGGTCTGGAACGCCCTGACGAACCCGGAGAAGCGGGTCATCGTCCAGGTGGCTCCCGCTGTCCGCGCCGCCCTAGGCGAAGACTTCCATATGCCTGTTGGTCAGCCTGTCACCGGAAAGCTGGCTACCGCTCTGCACGATCTGGGCTTTGACGATGTCTTCGACACCAACTTTGCCGCCGACCTAACCATCATGGAGGAGGGCACGGAGCTGCTCCAGCGGCTGAAGGCCGCGTTGACCGGCGAAGGCGCCGTTCTTCCCATGATTACCTCCTGCTCCCCCGGCTGGATCAAGCACTGCGAGCACGCCTTCCCCAGCGAGCTTGACCATCTTTCCACCTGCAAGAGCCCTCACACCATGATGGGCGCGGTCATCAAGAGCTATTATGCAGAAAAGCTGGGCGTTGAACCCAAGGATATCTATGTAGTCTCCGTCATGCCCTGCACCGCAAAGAAATATGAGATTCAGCGGCCTGAGATGCAAAACGGCGGCTACCCCAACGTGGACGCCGTGATCACCACCCGGGAGCTGACCCGCATGATCCGCACCATGGGCATCGACTTCCCCAACCTGCCGGACGGCAAATTCGATGCGCCTCTGGGCTTCTCCTCCGGCGCGGCGGATATCTTCGGCGTCACCGGCGGTGTGATGGAAGCCGCCCTGCGCACGGTGTATGAGCTGGTCACAGGCCGGGAGATGCCCGGCGAGAACCTGCATCTCAAGCCCATCATGGGTCTGGAAAAGATCAAGGAGGCCTCTCTCACCTTTGAGAATGTCAAGCCGGAGTACTCCTTCCTGGAGGGCGTCACCGCCCGCATCGCCGTCACCAGCGGCCTGAAAAACGCCGATGTGCTGATGGAGCAGGTCAAAAACGGCGAGAGCCCCTACCACTTCATCGAAGTCATGGGCTGCCCCGGCGGCTGCATCAACGGCGGCGGCCAGCCCCGTACCCTCGGTCATGTGGCCGATTATCGGGAGCGCCGCATGCAGGCTCTTTACATCGAGGATGAGGGCAAGCAGGTCAGAAAGTCCCACGAGAACCCGGACATCATCGCCCTGTATGAAAACTACCTGGGCGAGCCCTGCGGCCACAAATCCCACGAGCTGCTGCATACGACCTACACCCCTCGCGGGAAATTCGATCAATAAGCGTCATTCTTCAAGCGTCACAACACAAAACAGCCCCGGCGGGAATGTCCCGCCGGGGTTTGCTTTATGTTATGATGTTTTATGCGGCCGGGGTCACGCGACCGGCGGGAGCTACCTCATCGGGATAGATGGTGTAATCTCCGTTTTCCAGGAACTCACACCAGAGCTGAGCCATTTCGGAATTGGAGGCCACGATCTCCGTGCCGTCCGGCACGGTCATATCGCCGCCGCCGACCTCCGCGGCGCAGCCAACCGTCCAATCATCATCCACCAGGTACTCCCCGTGGTCATAGATCAGCTCGTCCCCTACGGTCAGGGTCGTGACCTCGAAGGTATCCGGATCATAGGTGCAGGTCAGGCCCGCCACCTGATACATGTTATTGTTCTCCTCCCCGATCTTGGAGCAGGAGGTATTCATCAGACTGACAAGCTCCTCTGCCGTGTACTCGGCATAGTAGATCTTCAAGGGGTTTGCAAAGACGGACAGCGCGTCCACCAGGGTGATGTCCCCCGCCTCGATGGAGGCGCGCACCCAGAAGCCGGGATACAGGGCGATGGATATCTCGTCCCCATCCCAAAGCTGCTGAGCAGTATAGAGGATGCCGTCGGCTACCAGGTCGCCCAGGTTCGTCTCATTGGCGCGGACCCCGCCGCCCACGTCGCCGGAGCTGATACGCTCACCGTTCAGGAAATACTCCGTGGTGGCATATACCTTTGTGTAGCCGTCCGCCTCCAGGCGGCCATAGCAGCGATCGACCGCAGCCTGGACCTCCTCGTCCGGCTGGATGCCTTCCCACTCGCCCTCGTCGTTGGTGGTAAGATTCTCGCTGTCCTTGGCCACTACCTGGCCGTCCTTCAGATACAGATACAGCACGCCGATGGCCTCGCCCTTGCAGTTGGCCTGGTTCACAATGGTGTCGGATTCAGATTCGTCAAACAGCCAGCCCTCGCCGTCATTGATGACGGAATGGGTGTGGGCGTCGATGATGGCGTCGATACCGGTGGTCTTCAGCGCCACCTGCGCAGAGTTGGTATCATTGGAGCTGGCCTCCGTGGAATCGGCTCCCATCCAGCCGGTGTGGCAGACCATAACCACCGCGCTGGCTCCGTCCGCGATCAGGGCGTCCGTCGCGTTCTGGGCCACGGTGATGGTGGACTGGCCGCCAGCAAAGTAGGCATCTGTGATGGAGCCGCCCTGGGTGGACTCTCCGAACAGCCCGATCAGGGTGCCGTTCGCGGTCTCCACGATCACGCCGTCATCCAATACATTGTCTCCGGCGGTAAGGTTATAGCTCTCCAGATCGATGGCGCTGTAGTCGATGGTGCCGTCCTCGTTCAGGGACAGGATATCGGAATAGAGATCTACAAATTCCTCTACTCCCACAGCGGGCTCATAGCTCTCCGCATAGGCCACCATGTCGATGTCCTCAGATGCGTTCTGGTTCGCCAGCAGAGGGGTCAAGCCGCTCTCCTGGCTCAGGATGGACAGGAAGTATGTACCCAGGCCCTGATCGGTGATGCCGCCGTCGTTATTGCCCCAGGTGTAATAATCATAGATCATCGCCATGATATAGGGGATGTACTCGCCCTCGTACACATGGGCCGCAGCATAGCCGCCGGCATACAGGTCGCCGCCGCTGACAGCCAGGACCAGGCTGTAGTTACCAGACTGCTCCAGCTGCGTCTTCAGGCCCTTCACATAGGGCTCAGTAGTCAAAAAGCCATGAGTGTCATTCGTGTGGACGATGGCCACCACCTCATCGTAATCACTGACGAACTGGACATTTCCGATAACCTGGCCATTTTCCACCGTATCGCTCTCAGAAAAGAACACGATCACAGGAAAATCTGCCTCCACCGTGGCCCCGTCCTCGATCTCCAGGCGGTCCACCACGCAGCTGTCCTCTACTGTCCAGGTCTCTCCGGCAGCTACGGTCACATCACCCAGGCTCTCGCCGTAGTCCTCGCCGGTATAGAGGTCCTCCAGGTCGAGGTCCAGATCCTCTGTCTCCTCATAGGCCCGATAGCCTATAACATTGTGTTCGCTTTATACCTCTTGGGTGGGGCCCCCGGCGGGTGCCGCCTCCTCTGTGGTGGGGTCTGCCGGCGCTGCCAGGCAGAAGGCCAGGCAAAGCACCAACAGCAGGCTTACAAATCGTTTCATTCGATCTCCTTTCAAGATGGTTTTTCCTCTTTTTCTCTCCCAAGGGCAGCCAGCAGCGCCTCAGGCTCAACCTGTGTCAGGGCGGCGGGAAGCGCCTCCCCCCGGCTGCATACAGCTGCCAGGTACTGACTTGACACATTCTTTACAATTACATTATAATCCATAAATCCCCATTCTGGCAAGGGGTGTATTACATTTGTTTGAGAAAGAGTGAGAAATTCCTCATTACTGACCGCCTTGACCCACGCCTCCTTCCGGGTCCATATACGAAAAAAGGCCAGCTCCCGCTCCTCCTCCGGCTGGGCAGCAAGCCATTCCCGCTCTCCCCGATGAAAGCGTCTGGCGATGGAGAGCTTCACCGGCCGCACCTGCTGCACGTCCGCCCCCACAGGCCCGTCCCCTATGGCACACAGCGCCAGGGGACCGGAATTCGAGAGACTGAAAAACACCGTCCCGTCCGCCGCCACAGGCTTTCCCGCTGGCAGACAAGATACCTGCATAGCAGGGTCAAAACCGTTTTCCTCCATGACCCAGCGCCACAGCAGACCCGTCCATATACTCTCCTCCCTGGCAGCCTGGCGGCGAAGCGCCGCCGCCCGTTCCTGCCGCCAGGCAGGCAGCAGCTCCATAGCGTCTTCCGGCAGGAAAGCGCCGCTCCAATCTGAAATATAAGCCTTTACCATATATCAAGTCTCACCAATCCGGTTCGTACCAATAATTATATATCGTATAATTCTGAATATGGAACAGTGCCAGGTCCCCATGCCGCTCAGGGCGCGTATCCTCCAGCTCCACGTCATATATCCAGTCTATTCCATCCTCGGGGATAATCACCCAGCTATGGGCGCCATAAAATTGATTGACCTGACCGGCCACGATATAGGCCGTCTCTCCCAGAAGGCGGGCCAGAATACCGAAGGTCGCCGAATACCCATAGCAGGTCCCACCGCCGTTCTGGAAAAATCGCAGCGCTCTGGCGTATTCCCAGCCGGTGGTCCCCACATCCTCCGATGTCATATCCTCCGCCGTGACCAGATATTCAAAATTATCCCTGACATACCGGTAGACCGCCGCCAGGGCCTCCTCCTGCTCCGGCAGGTCATTCGCGCCGCTCTCCTCCAGGGCCTGAGCCAGATAATCGTCCAGCTCCTCGCTGCCGGTGGTGTACCGTCCGTCAAGGCCAAAGGTCCAGACGCCGTAATCCATATCGCACATGATAGAGCCATCATCCCAGGCTGCATATAGCCAGCCATACAGCCGGTGGACGCCCGGCTCCGCCGTCTCCACGGTCCCCTCCGTCAGGGCGTCTGTGACATAGGTCCAGGCCCAGCTGTCCATGCTCATATCCTCCGGGATATTTCCGGTGAAGAATAAAGCATCCTCATCAAGGGCCTCGGCCCGGCCGGCCAGCTGCACAAGAATGACGGCGATCTCCCCCCGGCGGAGCAGCTCGTTCTCCCCCCTGACCTCACCGCTCTCGCTGGTGACGCCGGCAGCCACATCCTCCGCCAGTGCCAATACGCGGGTCCGCTCTGTTCCCGAAAGACGGGAAGCCAGCCGTGCAAGGGTACCGGCAGTCCAATCCCTTGCGGCATACTGCCCGGGCATGAATTTCCCTCCTGCCACCTCCTCCAACAGCCCTGCCAGATACAGACCTGTGATGGCGTCATATGCCTCGCTCTCCCGGGTCACATCCGAATAAGGACAGTCCGCCCCCTCCGGCAGGCCGTCCAGCAAAGCCGCCAGCAGCAGACAGAACTGGCCTCTGGTCATGCAGTCGTCCTCATGGAACAGTCCGTCTGCCGCCAGACTCATCAGGGCAGGATGATCTGTCTGATCTGCTACGGACAGTCTTACATCAGAGACCGGCGTTGTAACCACCACGGCTGTAGGCTCTGCCGTGGCCGCGGGCTCCGCCGTGGCTGTGGGTTCTGCCGTGGCTGTCGGTTCCGCTGTGGCTGTGGGTTCCGCCATAGCTGTGGGTTCCGCCATAGCTGTGGGTTCCGCCGTAGCCGTTGGCTCCGCTGTGGCTGTGGGTTCCGCCGTGGCTGTGGGCTCTGCCGTGGCTATGGGCTCCGCCGTGGCCGCAGACACGACGACAGCGGAGGACGCCGCAGCTTCCTCCGCTTCTCTGGCCGTTTCTTCTGTCCGGCTCATAACAGCGTCCTCCTCCCTCACGGAAAGAGAGGAGCGCATTCCGGACAGCATGACAGCCAGCACTATCAGCACAAATCCAATATGTAAAAATCTATATCTCATGCCCTACAACACGCCGCAGCAGCGCCCCGTTCCCATGGTTGGGAAGCGGGACGCTGCCCGTCAGGTTTGTTACTTCTTTTTCTCTGTCAGGAAATTACTGGATAGCGTCCCCAAGCAGAGCGGCCAGCAGGCCGGTGCTGTCCGTAATGGTCAGGATGCCGGCCTCCTCGTCATAGGAGACCTCTGCGCCAATGGCATCCAGCAGGTCATTGACGGAAACAGTCAACGCGCCCTCGCTGGAATCGGCAGCCTCATCAGCGCCGTCCTCCACCAGAATCACAACGCCGGTGTACTCCACACCGGGCTCAAAGGACTCGATCTGGGTACCGGTGCTGATATCATAGGTCAGCTCGTCGTTGCTCATGCCGCAGTCCACATAGATGGCAAGGCTCTTGCCCTCGGGGGCCTGCACCACAGCGCCCTCCTCCAGGGTGAAGCTGTAGAGGTTGGAATCGCCGGTCACGGTCCAGACAGAATCGGCGTCCATGCTCATGCGCACGCCCCAGACGGTCTCATAGGTATCGTTATAGATAACGTTCTTCAGAGTGGCCTCCATGGCGGTCAGCTCATCGGTGGCCTCCTCCAGCTCGTCCTCAGGCAGAGCCTCTACGGCCTCTGTCCAATAGGTATTCCAGGCAGCCAGGGTGGTGCCCACCACAGCGCCGGTCAGGTCGGCGTTCTCCAGGGACAGAATCATCTTGCGCATATAGTCCTCATGGAGGATATCGCCCTCGGCGGTCAGGTTCGCCAAAACCACCTCGTCGCCCACATACTCGGTGCCGTCCACGGGATAGATGCCGGAGGCCATGGAATCATAGGTGAACATGGAGTGGACAAGGATGCCGGTCCGGCTGGCAAGCTCGCAGTTGTCGATGACCACCTTGCCGTTGTGGCTGGCAATGAATACCAGCGCGCCGCTCTGATACTCGCTGATCAGACCGTCCACACCGGTGCTTTCGCTGTCGTCCCAATCCGCATAGGTAGTGCCGTCTGCAAACTGAAGGTCTTCGTCCAGGGTAGAGATGTATGCGTTATACAGATAAGCCTCGGCCACGGAATCCGCGCCGGCCATATCCGCATGGATCTTAATTGGGTAATCATGGGCGATCAGCTCAGTAGTACCGTCCTCGGTAGCAGATGCGGTCAGCAAGTCAGCCTCGCCGTCATAGGGATCGGTGGCGGTCTCATCCGCATTCTCCAGGGAATCCACAGTAAGGACAGCGGTCCGGCAAACAGTGATGGCAGTGTTACCGGCCAAGACACGGCTGCCATACACAAAAGCGGTGCAGCCCGCAGCGTCATAGATAGCGTAGCCGCCGGTGCCGATGTTCTCCACATCAGAGTTGACCACATACATGGTGGTAGAGGTATTATCGTAGCTCAGGCCGCCCCAGGAGTTCGTCAGGACGGTGGAGTTGAGGAACCACACATCGCCGCCCATCAGGAGAAGGGCACGGGTGGAGTGGTTCACAAACATGCTGTCCACGCAGATCAGGTCGGGCAGCTGGGTGGCGTTGGAGTCACGGGTGGTAGAGGGAATGTGAACGGTGGGACGCCCGGTGCCGTTGGATTCTACATAGACGTTCTTCAGCTCGATAGCAGAGCCGTTGAAGGCCAGAGCCACGCCGGGGGCAGTCTCTGTAGCGTCGCTGGCAAGAGTCTCCTCCTCATCGGTCTCCATCACGATGACGGAGTTATAGGTCTCCCCATCGGGAGCCTCATAGTAGTCCTCCTCACCACCGAGAACGACCGGGGTGGTCTCATCGGTCAGCTGATTGATGACAAGGCCGCTGTTGCCCACGGCCTCCTCATCATCCCAATCCTCTGCGCCGCAGTAGATGTAGATACCGCTCAGGGTGTAGGTCTCGCCTTCCTCGGGAGTGGCGACATCCTCCTGATACTCTACCTCATAGGCGTCGGTGACGTTCTGACTGACGGTATAGCCGTCCTCCCCGTATTCGATATACAGGGCGGCGCGGGTACCCAGGATATCCACCGCCTTGGTGGAGTTATCCGGCGGGGAGCTGGTTGCGCTTCCTCCCATGGATGTGTCCGGCATGTCGCTGGATGCGAACGCACCTACGCTCAGCACCATACACAGGGCCAGGATCAGCGCAAGGATCTTGCAGCTCTTTTTCATAATTTAATTTCTCCTTTCAAACTTTCGCGTCATATTTATGACGACAAAAAAATGACGTATGTTCATTATAACAGACTCCCTGAAAAAAACAATACCCAATTTTCCGCAAATTCATTGACAGGTCAAAATTGAGGCATTATATTATTAGTTATACAAGGAATCGAGGACAAACCTTATGAAAAGACATTATCTTCTCCCCCTTCTCCTGGTTCTCGCACTGGCCCTGCTATGCGGCTGTACCCAGAACGACACCGGGACAGCGGAGGCCGCCGTCACCGAGGCCCCAGCAGTACAGGACACTGCCGAGGCCGCCGTTCTGACAGCCCAAAGCCTGGCCGTTTCAGAGGACGACATCGTGCTGAACGGGACCACAGCCATTGTGCCGGAGGGCGTCTCCTGTGCAAACGGGGTCATTACCATCGAAGGCGCCGGGACCTACCGGATCGCCGGCTCCCTAACCGGGCAGGTGATCGTGGACGCAGACGGCCCGGTGGAGCTGGTCCTGGCCGGCGCCGCCATCACTGCCGCCCAGGCGGGAGAATGCGCCATAGAGATCCGCTCCGACGAGGATGTGCTTCTGACCCTGGAGACGGGAACAGAAAACACCCTCTCCGACGGCGCAGCTGCCGCCGATAGCTCCGCCTCCGCCACCCTGTATTCCAAGGGCAGCCTGACCATTACAGGAAACGGCAGTCTTACCGTCACCGCCGGGGCCAACAACGGCATCCAGTGCAAGGCGGCCCTCACCGTCTCCGGCGGCCAGCTTACCGTCACGGCGGCCAATCATGGACTGAAATCCGCAGGTCTGCTGACCATTTCCGGCGGAGAGGTGACTGTGCAGTGCGGCGGAGACGGCCTGTGCGCCCAGGCCGGACGGCTGGTAGCGGGAGATATCCTTCTGTCCGGCGGCAGCCTCTCCGTCAGCGCCGGAGAGCACGGCATGGACAGCGAGGGGGATATATCTATTACCGGCGCTGCAATCGCCATTACCTCCACTGACGACGGTATCCGGGCTGTTAACGTATCTATCACCTCAGGGGATATCATGATAGACGCCGGTTGCGACGGCATCCAGGCGGAATCCCTTCTTGCTATCGCCGGGGGCGATCTCCGGATCACTGCCGGGGGCGGCGGCGGGGACGCCAGCAGCCACGCCGGGGAAAGCTTTGGCCCGGGCGGCGCCTCCGGTGAGGCGGAAACCGCCTCAGATATCAGTGCTAAGGGTCTCAAAAGCGACGGAGATATCACCATTTCCGGGGGCGTTTTTGATTTGAACACCTCCGACGACAGCATCCACTGCGCCGGTCTCTGCACCATAGACGGCGGAACCATGACCATATGCTCCAGCGATGACGCCATTCATGCGGACGATATGCTGGTGATAAACGACGGTATTATCACCGTCACCGACTGCTTTGAGGGACTGGAGGCCTTTGCCATCGAAATCCATGGCGGCGAGATAGACCTCCGTTCCGTCAATGACGGTATTAACGCCAACGGTCCGGAAAACATGGGGATGGGCGGCTTCGGCGGCGCATCCGGCGAAGCAAGCGGCGAAACGGAGGAGGACAGCTCATCAGATTCCGTCAGCGGCTCCAGCATCACCTATTACCGGCAGACAGGCGGCAGCGTGAACCTTGTGGTCACCGGCAGCATGAGCAACGTGGGCGATGGCCTGGATTCCAACGGAAGCGTATATATCGACGGCGGAACGCTCATCATCTCCACCGATGGCAGCACCCAGGAGGGCGCTATCGACTACGGCGGCGGAGAATTCGTCATCACCGGAGGCATCGTTATCGCCGGGGGCTCCTCCATGATGCAAGAGAGCCTTTCCTCCAGCTCTACCCAGTGCTGCGCCATTCTGTCCACCAACACTCAGGCCGCGGGAACGGAAGTGACCATTCTGGACGAGGACGGCAGCGTCATCGCCTCCGCCGTCATGGAGGACACCTTCTCCTGCCTGATTCTCTCCCACCCGGATATGACCGTGGGCAGCACCTATACCGTGACCTACGGCACTGAATCCACCACCCTGGACTTCACCGGCACCACCGTGATCAATTTCTCCGGCGGCTTCGGCATGGGCGGTTTCGGCGGCGGCATGCCCGGCGGCATGGGCGGCCCCGGTTTTTAGTCGATATGACATATGCGCCGCACCAGGCATCACACCTGGCGCGGCGCATTTTTTCGGTACGAGGTCAGGGCTTAATATTCCCCTTTTGAATGTTCTCCTGCAAAATTTGACAGGTCACATCGTAAAGCCTTTCAGAACCGGCTTTTGTTCTATCCTGGCGGCCAAAGACCTGGGAGGCCGTAACACCATGGGCACGCCAATCACCGCCGTTATTGCTGTGATTCAGCAGCAGAGGCTGGAAATTGTCCATAGCGTGGGCAAAATGGGCTTCCGGGGTCTCGTCCGCCTCAAATTCGTCGAATACCGCCGCCAGCTCCGCCCCCATATCCTCCGGCAGCAGACCGTATATACGCTCCTTCGCCGCCGCCTCCCGCGCCTGCTGGGTGGCAAGACCTGCCGCGTCATAGGCATAGGTATCCCCCGCGTCGATCTCCACCACGTCATGGATGAGGCACATGAGCATGACCCGGCCAATATCCACCGGCTCGTTTGCGTACTCCCGCAGCACATAAGCCATCACAGCCATATGCCAGGCATGCTCCGCATCATTTTCGTTCCGGCCCTGGCCGGTCAGATGGGTCTGGCGGAAAATATTTTTCTCCTTGTCCAGCTCCAGAATAAAATCTATCTGCCTTGACAGGCGTTCATCTGTTGTCATAGCACCCTTCGCCGTTTCCCGTGTTCTCCGGCCGCCGAGCCGGGCCCGCTCATTATAGCACGTCAGCCCCCGTTACGCCATAGCGTTGACTGCCGCTTTTATGCCCAAGACTTGACGAATCCGCCCGAAAAATGTATGATAAGGGAACAACAGAGGAGACAAGCCCCTATCCATTCAACTGAACAAGGAGGTTCAAACGCTATGAAAAAATGGATCGCACTGCTGCTGGCTGTGGCCATGCTGCTGGCTATGACCGCCTGCGGGAGCAGCAGCGAGGAGGAAGAAGCTGCGCAAACGCAGATATCGGAGACCGTGGAGGAAACACCAGATCCTGAGGCAGAGACGGAAGCTGAGACCGAAACAGAAACCGAGGCCGAAGTCTCGCCCGCCGCGGAGGAGACGCAGGTATACACCAACCCCCTGACCGGCGAGATCACGGAAACAGATATCTCCACCAACCGTCCTATTGCCGTTATGCTGAATCTGCTGAAAATATCCCTGCCTCAAAGCGGCAACGGCAGCGCAGATATGTATATCGAGGCCACGGAGGAGGGCGGCATCACCCGCATCATGGCCCTTTATCAGGATATCTCCGGTGCGGGCACCCTTGGGACCATCCGCTCCACCCGGGAATATTTCACCCTACTGGCCATGGGCTTTGACGCGCTGATGGTACACGCAGGCGGCAGCAGCTATGCTCTGAATCTGCTCAGCGACACAGGCTATGAATCCATCAACTTCCTGACCATCGGCGACAGCCTCTATTGGCGGGACAGCTACCGGCTGAACAACGTTGGCACCGAGCACAGCATGTATACCTCCAGCGACCTGCTCGAGGGGTATCTGGAGACCACCACCAAGCGCACCACTCATGAGGATAGTTTCGTCTCCCCCTATACCTTCACGGAGGACGGGACACCGGAGGACGGCGCCAGCGCTACGGATGTGACCGTTTCCTTCTCCAGCTATAAGGATACGGAGTTTGTCTATGACGAGGAGACCGGCGCCTATGCTGTCTATTTCTTCGGCGGCGACCCCTATATAGACGAAAACACCGGCGAGCAGGTGACTGTGACAAATATCGTCATCGTCTCCACCCTTCAGTACACCAGAGATGACGACGGCCGCCAGGCCTATGATCTGACCAGCGGCACCGGCTATTATATTTGCGGCGGCAAGTACATTGAGATCAACTGGGAAAAGGGCGATATGTACGACGCCCTGGTATTCACCAACACGGACGGCTCTCAGCTCGATCTGGGCGTAGGCAAAACCTATATCTGCCTGCTGGGCGACACCAGGCCGGTCACCTTCGAGTAAAAATCACGCTCGCGCAGCCATTCTTCGGCTGCCGGATATGAAACAGAAAAAAGGGAGAGACTTCGTAAGGAAGTCCTCTCCCTTTTCCCATATGCGCCACGGCTTACGATCCTCATAAGCCCGCCTCACCGCACACCTCCACCCCTTTGGCATATACTGAAGCAGAACAAAGGGCCCGCGCCCGGAACGGGCGGGGGCCTTTTTATCCTATTGTGAGGTGACAGATATGTGTTCCATTGCGGGAGTGATCGACTTTGCCCATGATATGCGCGAGGAGGGGGCGGTGCTGGACGCCATGCATAAAAGCATGACGCATCGGGGGCCGGACCAAAGCGGTACTTATTTCTCTCCAAGCGCCGCGCTGCTGCATAACAGGCTTTGCGTCATCGACATCGAAAACGGCCGTCAGCCCATGACCGCCCGCCAGGACGGCAACACCTATACACTGGTCTATAACGGGGAATTATACAATACCGACGAGCTGCGCACTCAGCTTATGGCCGCCGGCCACCGCTTCACCGGTCACTCGGACACGGAGGTGCTCCTGAGAGCCTATATCCAGTGGGGCGGAGCCTGTGTGGAAAAGCTCAACGGCATATTCGCCTTCGCTATATATGAGGAGCCGGCTCAGCGGCTTTTTATCGCCCGGGACAGGATGGGCGTCAAGCCCTTCTTCTATGCCCTGCGGGGCGGAGCCTTTCTCTTTGCCTCAGAGCTGAAGGGCCTGCTGGCCCACCCCTTGGTGAAGCCCCAGGCGGACAGGGACTCCGTTCTGGAGCTGCTCCTGATCGGTCCGGGACGGACGCCGGGATGCGGGGTGTTCAGGGACATAGCGGAGCTGCCCCCCGGCTGCCGGGGCTGGTTCGACCGGAACGGCCTGAAAACGGAAAAATACTGGTCTCTCCAGGCCCATACACATCATGACAGTCTGGACACCACCATCGACACGGTCCGCTATCTGGTAACGGACGCCATCCAGCGCCAGCTCGTCTCCGACGTGCCTGTGGGCACATTTCTCTCCGGCGGTCTGGACTCCGGCATTATCTGCTCCATCGCCAACCGGTATATGGCCGATCGGGGCCGGCGGCTGACCGCCTTCTCCGTGGATTACAGAGACAGCAAAAAATACTTCCACAGCGGCAAATTCCAGCCCAACAGCGATACGGACTATATCCCCCTGCTCCGGGACTGGCTGGGCTGCGAGCACCACCTGGTCATTCTGGATACGGATGAGCTGGTGGAGGGGCTTTTCGAGGCAGTGGACGCCCGCGACCTGCCCGGTATGGCGGATGTAGATTCCTCCCTGCTCCAATTCTGCAAGCGCATCAAGGAGCATGTGACCGTGACCCCGTCCGGAGAGTGCGCGGATGAGATATTCGGCGGCTATCCCTGGTACCGGGATGAGCAGATACGCATGGCGGAGGGCTTTCCCTGGGCGCAGTCCACCCAGTACCGGGCCGGCTTCCTGCGGGAGGAGTATCTCCGGGGCGTCGACCCCCGCGAATATGTCATGGCCCGCTACCGGGCCACTGTGGCAGATGCCTCCACGCTCCCCGGCGATGACCTGACCGACCGGCGGATGCGGGAAATGATGCGGCTGAATACGGACTGGTTCATGCAGACCCTTCTGGACCGGAAGGACAGGATGTCCATGTACAGCGCCCTGGAGGTCCGGGTTCCCTTCTGCGATCACCGCATTGCGGAATATCTCTATTCCATCCCCTGGGAATGGAAGAATTACAGGCACTATGAAAAGGGCCTTCTCCGGGCCGCCATGAAGGATATCCCGCCGGAGGAGATCCTCTGGCGCAAGAAAAGCCCCTACCCAAAGACGCACAATCCCGCCTATATGTCCGCTGTATCCGCCCGCCTGCGGGCCGTTATGGAAAACAGCGCCTCTCCCCTGCTGCGCATCGTGAAAAAGGAGGCGCTGGAAGCGCTCCTGAACGACGACAAGGCCCAGCCCTGGTATGGGCAGCTCATGACTACGCCTCAGACCGTAGCCTATATGCTGCAAATAAACTACTGGCTGGAAAAATACAAGGTGGAGCTGGTGTGAAAGCGCCGCCCCGTCCCGCGAGGATCGCAGGGCGGGGCGGAACGATTCAGCGGCTGGAGAGAAGCCCGATGGCGTTTGCCAGCAACTCCGCGGCGCCGGCGCGGGTCAGGACCTGGTCGATATCGTCCCAATCGGAGAGCATGACGCTGCAAGCCGTCAGGTTCGCGACAGCCTGCGCCCAGGTGGTATGGGCGTTATCCTCCCCCACATAGGCCGCCGCGCTGACCACGTCCGTCACCCCAAGGACGCTGTTCAGCATCAGGCAGGCGTCCCGGAGGGTGATGTCCTCATCGGGATAGAAATTGGCCCCGGTGGAGGTCTCCACGCCCTCCACATACCCCTTCAGCAGCGCCGTCGCCACATAGGGCTTGAGCCAGGCATCGATGTCCGCATCGTCTCCAAAGCCGGTGGAGCTGACGCCCCGGAGCAGATCGCAGCCCGCCGCCGTCATGCACATGGTCAGAAACTCGCCCCGTGTCACTGCGGCGTCCGGGTTAAATACATAGTCCTCCCCCACATATTCCCCGGTGAACACCCCCGCCTCCGTCAGCACGACGGCTGCATATTCCAGGGCACTTCCGGACATATCGGAATAGGTGACCTTGGACTTCTGCCGGAGGAGCCGGATAATGACCGTCCCCTCCTGGGAGACATTCCCGGCGCTGTCCGTGACACGGAAGCCGAAGTAGTCCTTGCCCCGCTTGCCCTCCTTGGGCGTATAGACAAAATAGCCGTCCGCCGTCAGCTCCACCGACCCCTTGATGGGTTGGGTAGTGATCTCAAAGGTCAGGCTGTCCCCCTCCGCGTCATAGGCAGTGAGCTGTCCCCCCACGGAGACCCCCCGATAGGTCTCAAGCTCCAGATTCTCCGCTACAGGGGAGGTATTCTCCCCTGTGTCCTCCTCACCGGCATCCTCCGATGTGCCGGTAAGGGCCTCCGCCGCCAGGCCCGCCTCATAGTCCGATAACGTTTCCGCGCCGGCGGACGTGTCCTCCATAACCGCATTCTCCACGTTTTCCATGGTTTCCGTAGTCTCCGCCGCCTCCTCCGCAAGAGCCGCCTCCAGGGCGGCAGACTCGATGACGGAGATATCCGCCAGAGCCGGTGTGGAACCAAGAATAAAAAGCGATAGCAGCATCCATGCTGTTGCAGCTCGTTTCATGTAAACGACCTCCTGTAGTTTGTATGCTTATTCTTACCCCCACAGGGCGAAATATTCCCTTCCATAGAAAAATATGGTTGACTTCCCGAATATGCGTGTTATAATATTCTCATACAGATCGTGCGGCAGAAGTGTGTAAGTCCAGATGGGACGGGCTCTGCTGTCGTTTTTGTTTGCTTGACCTATAGTTTTCCTGAATATCATAATAGCCTATTACAAGGGAAGGAGCGCGGCATATATGAAACCAATGAAGCTGACGCCAAAGACGGAGGCCCAGGCCCTCCTGCTGGACGCCTGGACCCTGACGGCGGAGGAGGAGACTATCCCCCTGACCGCCTGCCGGGGCCGCGTCCTGGCAAGGAACATATTCGCCCAATATAACATTCCTGTGGTGCGGGCCTCCGCCATGGACGGCGTGGCCGTGAACGCAGCGGACTTCGCCGATGGCAAAAAGCCGGACTGCACGGGCTGGCGGCCCGGCCGGGAGTATTCCCGGGCCGATACCGGCGATGATTTTGACGATCGCTATGACACGGTCATCCCCATCGAGCAGGTGGAGGTCCTGCCGGAGGGCGGTCTGATATTCGCCCCGGACACGGACATCCGCCCCGGCATGAACGTCAGGCCCTCCGGGTCCCAGGTAGAGAAGGCTTCCCTTCTCTGCAAAAAGGGCGTCCGCCTGACGGCACTGGATATCGCCGCCATCGGCATGGGGGGCTATGGAGCAGCCCCAGTCCTCCGCCGGCCGAGGGTAGCCTTTGTTCCCACGGGCAGCGAGCTGGTCCCCATAGGAGCGCCTCTCGCCCGGGGCCAGAATTTTGACACCAACAGCCTGATGGCCGCCCTCCTGCTGGAGGAGATGGGCGCGAAGCCCATCCTCCGCCCCATCCACCGGGACGACCCGCAGGCCATCGAGCAGACGCTGAACGAGCTTCTGCCCCAGGCGGATATCATCATCCTGAACGCCGGCACGTCCAAGGGCCAGGAGGATTACTGCGGCCGCCTGTTGTGGGAACGGGGCAGGCTGCTGTTCAGCGGCGTGGCCGCCGTCCCGGGACGGCCCATGTCCGCCGCGGTCATTGATGAAAAAATGGTTCTGAACATCTCCGGCCCCGCCCTGGCCGCCTTTTACGCCCTGGACTGGGCCGTGAAGCCCCTGATATGCAAGCATCTGGGCATCCCCGTGCCGAAGCGCCGGACGGCGGAGGCGGAGCTGACCGCCCCCATGGGCGCGCCGCCCCTATCCATGTGCTGCATGCTCCGGCTCCAGCGCCAGGGGGACAGGCTTCTGGCCACGCCGCTTACCATGCGGGGCCCCGGCAGTGTGGGTTCCGGCGTCCTCCTGACCGCCGACGCCATGTACGCCACCATCCCCGGCCAGGAGCCGAAGGGCCCCGGCGATACCATCACCGTGGAGCTGCTGCGGGATATCCCCTGACCGGGGGCTTGAAAAATTGCCTCACCCCGAATAGCCAAATAATATCGACATCGACACGGCAAAGCGCCCAATGTGGCCGAAAAATCACATTGGGCACTTGTTTCTGCGCTGTGTGTTCACGCTTTGTTAAGCATACAGAAATTTTACCGTTTGCTCGCCTAAATGGCAATCACAATAACAGCAATTACAGCCCCACAGTTTTCCATCACGGGCTGCACCAGCATAAAGGCATGGGTCAGATGCAATTCGCCAGCATCATGAGAGGCAAATCCAAAATACCTTAGCAAAGCAGGGATAGGGCGAATGCCTGTTTTGCGCCGCCAAAGCCCTGAAACACTGCAATCAATCATGATCCAAGAAGACGCGGCCACAGAAACACGGAGTCGTATGCAGTGGTATCTGTATGCGGCCCAAAGAAACGGACGACTGGTTCTACAAACAATTCAAACATGACAAGGTACGTTACAGCAATCACTATCTGAGCCGAGATGGTGAAGCGAACGGCATCCTGCATTCGTTTATGTTTTTTACCAATATAATTATAGGCAATCAGAGGAAGAACACCAGATGAAATCCCTTGAGCGATCCGAACGGAATGGTTTCCACCTTTTAAATCACGCCTACATCGAAAATTACAACTGCCGAGTATTCCGACATCAGGTTCAGATGAACGCTGATCGACAGTACGGCCAGTAGAATTTAAAGAATAGCCGATGTGCCGACGGAGAGCAATTCCAGAAAGTTCTGGCTGCCAATCGCTTTTAGAAAGAAGTTTGTCTTGAGCTAACTATTTTTCCTGCTGTGAACGTAGTATGCAAGCGAATAGGTGGAGCTTATGAGAAAAGTCTGTGAAAGTTTGAAAAATTAATCTTCTATAATAAAATCTAAATATCACGAGGGACTTAAAAATATGGCAAGACGAGAAAAACATTACGTCGCGTCCGGATGACCAAAGGCAAAAGAGCGATTATCTAGCAGCTGCTTCAGGAGTACAATATCCAATCAGCTGAAGACATACAGGATGCCCTGAAAGATCTCCCGGGCAGCATCATCCACAAGATGATGGAAGCTGAGTTGACGTTCTTCTTTGGTATGAAAAAAACGAGTGGATAGACCGTTCTGAGTGTCTGGATTATCGTAATAGACCAAAACGCAAACAGGTCAGACTCCGTGACCATTAATGTCCCATAGAAACGCCAGTCCGTATCAAAACTGCAAAGTTAACGTTTTTCCATCACGTTGGCCTACAAAAAATCTATTCACACATACATCACAGTTTTCCGATTGTCAATACCTTGTTATACCTCGTTGGGTATTTATCGTCTCTCCCCCACGAGCTTTTCAAGGGCGTTCAGGATGTTTTCATATCCTGTGCAGCGGCAGAGGTGGCCGGAGATGGCACGGCGCAGCTCCTCGCGAGTATAGGTCCTGCCGGTTCCTATCAGTTCTACGGCGGTCATAATCAGACCCGGGGTGCAGAAGCCGCACTGCACGGCGGCCTCGTCCACAAATGCCTGCTGGACAGGATGCAGCTGTCCTGTAGCGGGGCCCCGCAGGCCCTCCACGGTCAGGATGCTCTTTCCATCGGCCCAGACCGCCAGATAAATGCAGCTGTTATAGGCCCGCCCATCCACCAGCACACAGCAGGCGCCGCACTCCCCCACCTCGCAGCCGGTCTTGACGCTTGTAAGTCCAAACTCCTCCCGGAGAAGCTCCGTCAGACTCATGCGCACATCAACGCTGCATGTCCGTTCCCGGCCATTGAGGGTGAACGTGATCGTCTTAAACTCCATGGATAACACCTCCCGCCCGCTCTACGCTTTTGAACAGGCAGCGCCGCAGCAGTTCCTGAGCCAGATAGCTCCTAAACTCCGCCTTGGCCCGCCAGCTCGTCCGGGGATGAACGTCCTCCCCGACCGCCCGGGCCATTTGCTCTATCGTCTCCGGGCAGACGGGCTGTCCCCGCCCCGCCGCCTCCGCCGCCGGGGCCCGCATCGGCACCGGCCCGGCCACGCCATAGGCGATGCGCACATCCTGAAGCACCTGCTTGTCGGCTGTCAGGCAGACGTTCACGCTGCATCCCAGGGTGGCGATGTCCATGGCGTTCCGCATGGCATATTTGATATACCAGCCGGCATAGCCCTCATAGGCCGCTTGCGGTATGGTCACGGCGGTCAATATCTCCCCCGGGCGGATATCCACCTGCCCGGCCCGGATATACCACCGGGCGGCGGGGACGTGCCGCACGCCCTCCGGCCCGGTCAGCTCCATTACACCGTCCCAGGCCAGCAGGGTGGCCCCTGTATCGGCGGAGGTAACGCCGTTGCAGACATTGCCCCCGATGGTACCGATATTCCGCACCTGAGGGCCACCCACCTGCCCCGCCGCATAGCCCAGAACAGGGACATGCCGCTTAATCAGCTCATTTTCCGATACATCTGTGAAGCTGGTCAGCGCTCCGATGCGGAGGGTGCCGTCCTCCGCCATGGAAACGCCCCGCAGCTCGTCTACGGTGTAAATACTTATCAGCTCGCACCCGGCCAGCTTTCCATCCCGCAGCTTGACAAGCTGATCGGAACCGCCGGCTATGATCTTTGCCTTCGGATGTGCCTGACGGAGCTTCACAGCCTCCGCAACTGAATACGCCTCATACAAGGCCGAAAAGTCAAACATGGATAAGCCCCTCCTCCTGAAGTCGCTCAAAGAGCACATGAGGCGTCATAGGCAGATGGTCTATCTCCACTCCGGTGGCCTGCAATATTGCATTGCGGATGGCCGGCGCAGGAGATACGGCGGGAGGCTCTCCCAGGGCCTTGGTACCAAAGGGGCTGGTAGGCTCCGGATTTTCCACGAACAGCGCCCCCAGGTCGGGATGATCCATGGCAGTAGAGATCTTGTAGTCCAAAAGATTATTGTTCAGAGGGCGGCCGGTCTTTTCATCGAATTTCAGCTCCTCTCCCATGGCGTAACCGATGGACATGCTCATGCCCCCGTGCACCTGGGCCTGGGCAAGCTGTGGATTGATGAGCGTGCCGCAGTCGTGGACATTCACGATATTCAAAACCCTCACCTTACAAAGGGGAATATCCACCTCCACCTCCGCAAAGGAGCAACCGAAGGAATAGGCGTTGGACTTGACCTGGGTGGTATCCTCCGCCGTAATATAAGCGGCCCGTTCCATGCTGTAGGTGGCCTCCGTCGCCAGAGCCTCCAGGGTCATGATCGTCTCCCCATGGGAGACGATATTGCCGTCTCGCAAATCCAGCTCCTCCGCCGGAAGCTTTGTGAGCCAGGAGGCATAGGCCAGTATCTTTTCCCGGAACTGACGGCCCACGTTCGTAATGGCAAAGCCCTCCACATAGGTCTGGCGGGAGGCATAGGCCCCGGTGCCGTAGCCAGTCACATCCGTATCCTGGCAGGTGACAACGTGTACCTTTTCCACTGGCACGCCCACCACCTGGGCTACCATCTGGGTATAAGCGGTATCCGCGCCCTGGCCGATCTCCGTCTCGGCGCACATATACTGCACCGAGCCGTCCTGATTGAGCATCATCCGGCTGGTGGTAGCCTCCAGGGATATGGGCCAGACGGCGGTGTTATACCAGAATATAGCCATCCCAACCCCCCGGCGCACCGGGCCGGACTGATTCTGGTAGGCCTTGTATTTCTCCTGCCAGCCGATATATTCCATACCCTTTTCCATGCACTGACCGTGGCTGTCCTGCCAGTTCACATTGCCGGTAAAAGCGTCCCGATATCCCACAGGCATCCGGTTTTTATTCCGCAGCTCAATGGGACTCATGCCGAGCATCTTCGCTATATCGTCCACATGGCTCTCCATGGCGAAGGAGACCTGGGGCATTCCATAGGCTCGCATGGCCCCGGCGGTGGGGGTATTGGTATAGACAGAATAGGCATCAAAATGATAGGCCTCGCAGGGATACATCTGCACAAAGCCATTGGTGGCCTTGGCCGCCGTGGAATGACCGTGAGACGTATAGGCCCCCTGCTGGGAGTATTCCTCCATCCGGCGGGCCACAAAGGTCCCATCCCGGCGGAAGTATGTAACAAGATGGAATTTCCCTCCGTGACGCACCCGGTTATTCACAAAGGTCTCCTCCCGGGATACATCCAGCTTGACCGGACGGCCGTCGGTCAGCGTGGCAAGGTAGGCACACAGCGGCTCATACAGAGCGTCCTGCTTGTTGCCGAAGCCTCCGCCGATATAGGGCTTTATGACCCGTATCTCTCCCCAGGGGCGTCCCAGGGCCTGGCCCACGCAGCGGCGGACGATATGGGGGATCTGCGTGGAGGACAATATGGCTATCTTCCGTCCCTCTGTCCAGGCGCAGCAGATATGATTTTCTATGTGACAGTGCTGAACGATGGGGGTCTCATACCATTTATCCACACACAACAGCCCCGGCTCGGCTATGGCCTTGTCCCAATCCCCGGCGCTGCCGGAGGTATGCTTCAGGATGTTGTTGGGATACTCCGGATGGAGCAGGGGCGCCCCCTCCTTGACGGCCTCCAGGGGATCGAGAACGAAAGGATAGGTCTCATACTCCGCCTTTATCAGCCGCAGGGCCCGCTTTGCGGCGATCTCATCCTCCGCAATGACGGCGGCCACGTCATCCCCGTAATACAGGGGCCGGTCTGTCAGCAGCAGCCGGTCGGCCACGTCCTGATGAGCCGGGTCAGTGCTCCAGGGGTGACCTGCGGTGGGAAAATAATACTTGGGCACGTCAAAGCATGTGACGATACGCACCACGCCGGGGACCTTCAGTGCCTCGCTGATGTCCAGTGAAAGTACTCTGCCGTTGGCCACAGTGGAGCGGAACACCTTTGCCACCAGGGCATCCCGGCTTATCAGATCTGCCGTATACTTGGCCCGGCCCATGGCCTTGTCCGGGCCGTCCACACGCTTCATGCTGACGCCTACTGCCTCCATTCTATCCCCCGCCTTTCCTGAATATATTCTCTGCAGCCCGGTTTCACCGGGCATTCTGCCTATTCGCCTGCTACGTATTTTTCCTTGACCATGCAGCTATCACCCAAATAGATGAGCTTTTCAAACCGGGCCTCCATAGGCTCTCCCCCTTGGCAACTGACAGAATCATCCACCACCACCGCGTCGAACTCGTATCCAGGCTGGAAGGAGCCTACCTTTCCGAAGAAGGAACCGCCGCCCTCTGTAGCCATATAAAACGCCTCCTGGGCCGTGAGATAGGCCGGGTGGCTCTCGTCCAGCTGCCACAGAGCGCGGGAAACGCCGATGGTCTGACGTATAACCTCCGCCATATCCAGGGTATGACCGCCGGATATATCGGAACCAAGGCAGGTATGCAGGCCCATATCCAAATATTTTCGCATGGGGGCTATGCCGCTGCGGACATTGGTGTTCGAGGTGGGACAGTGAACGACATACGCCCCCCGCTCCCGCATCAGTGCACATTCCTCATCGGTCATATAAATGCAGTGGGCCATCAGGGTGTTCGGGCCGAGAAGTCCGTTTTCATCGTATACCGCGGCATAGCTGGGACTATCCGGATGGAGCTGATGCACCCATTCGATCTCGTCCCGGTTCTCGTCCAAATGGCTCTGCAACGGCAGGCCAGTCTCTCCGGCCAGCTCTCCCAGCCCCTGCAAAAGCGCCGGAGAGCAGCTGGGAACAAACCGAGGCGTCAGGATAGGCTGAGTGCGCCGGAAGTGCTTTTCCTTTACCTGGGCCAGCCAGTCCCTGGTCTCCGCCAAGGAATAATCTGCGTCCCGCTCCCGGATGGAGTCGGGGGCATTGCTGTCCATATTCACCCGGCCCACAAAGGTTTTCAGGCCGGAGCGCTCCAGCTCCTCCATAAGCAGCACGGTGGCTTCTGTATGGGCAGTGGAAAATATGGCGGCGCGGGTGGTGAAGCTGCCGGCCAGCTCTGCCACCAATGCACCGTACACCTTTTTCGCAAAATCCAGATCCCGGAACATGGACTCCTCCGGATAGGTCAGCTCCTCCAGCCACTGAATGAGCTGCATATCCATTCCCCGGCCAAGATTCCTGTACTGTCCTGCATGGAGGTGCATATCACAGTATCCGGGTATGGTGATAAAATCCCGGCAGTCGTTCAGCCTTATGCCGTTGAATTTGTCCGGCAGCCGTTCAAATATGCCTTCGCACAGGCCGTTTTCGTTGCAGACAGCAAAGCT
Organism: Oscillospiraceae bacterium; assembly: GCA_021203045.1. GTDB lineage: Bacteria > Bacillota > Clostridia > Oscillospirales > Oscillospiraceae > CAJOIG01. The sequence continues at coordinate 49,115 of JAJQBY010000040.1, forward strand.
GTTGGGCCGCAGGCACAGCCTTTCCGGCCCCTCCGTATATATAAAATTGCCCCATATGGCAAATGGTTCCATAGTCTTGCTCCTTCTTATATGCTGCGATTGAATAACAAGCTCTCCTATATCGTCATTATAACACATTCCGTCTCCCAGGGACAGAGTATTTGGCTAATTTTTTGGCAGGGAGGGTTGTTTTCCTCCGCCGGTTTTATTATAATAGAGAAAAATGCCAACACTATTTTAACGAGGAGTACATCCTATGATCGACCTGACGATTCATTCCGACGGCCTTGCCCATAACATAGCGAGAGCCAGGGCAAACGGCATCGTCATCCCCACCTTCGCGCAAATGAAGGACCCCAGCCTGATACCGCAGGATATTCTGGATAGACTGTTCCATACCGGGCTGTGGGACGTCGACCCGGTGAACCTGTTTCGCGTCAACTGGCACAATGAGCCAAAGCAGTCCGGCGGACTTTTCGGGACACCGAATTACATTGAATTCCCCCCCGCTCTGACCGGCGTCCCCTGCCGCATCGTGGCCCTTGTAGGCAAGTGGTTCCCCACCGGCTGCCATAAGGTAGGAGCCTCCTTCGGCTGCCTGGTGCCCCGACTGGTCACAGGCCAGTTCGATGCAGACAGGCACAAGGCCGTCTGGCCCTCCACCGGCAACTATTGCCGGGGCGGCGCTTTCAACTCCAAACTCCTGGGCGTCCACGCCATCGGCATCCTGCCGGAGGAAATGAGCCGGGAGCGGTTCGACTGGCTGCGCTCCATAGGGGCGGAGATCATCGCCACGCCGGGCTGCGAGTCCAACGTCAAAGAAATATTCGATAAGACCCACGAGCTGGCAGAGGACCCCTCCAATATGATCTTTAACCAGTTCGAACAAATGGGCAATCATCTCTGGCATTATGAGGTCACCGGCAACGCCATCGCGGAGGTGTTCGAGCATATCCGCCGTCCCGGCGACCGCATGGCCGGAGCATGCTTCACCACCGGCTCCGCCGGGGCTATCGGCTCCGGGGACAGGCTGAAGGAGCTGTATCCCACCATGAAGCTGGCCGCAGGCGAAGCCCTTCAGTGCCCCACCCTGCTGGATAACGGCTTCGGCGGCCACCGCATCGAGGGCATCGGAGATAAGCACGTTCCCTGGATACATAACGTCCGCAACACCGATATGGTCATCGATATCGACGACAACGACAGCCAGGAGCTGCTCCGCCTGTTCAATGAGCCGGAAGGTGCAGACCTTCTTATCCACGACCTTGGCCTTGACCCGGAGCTCGTCCAGCGGCTCTCATGGCTCGGTATCTCCGGCATCGCAAACCTTTTGTGCTGCATCAAAATGGCCAAATACTATGAATTTACCGGCCAGGATGTGGTCTTTACCCTGTTGACAGACTCGGCGGAAATGTACGGCAGCCGCCTGGAGGAGCTGCAGGAACAGGATGGCCCCTATACCCACGAGAAGGCCGCCGTGGACTGCGCCCTGCATCTGCAGGGCCAGAAAACAGACAACCTTCTGGAGCTGACCTATACCCAGCGCAAGCGGGTGCATAACCTGAAATACTACACCTGGGTAGAACAGCAGGGCAAGACTGCCCAGGAGCTGAACGACCTGTGGTACGGCACAGAATTTTCCGATGTTCACACCCAGGCCGCCGCCATCGACGAGCTGATAGAGCAGTTCAACCGGGCAGTGAAAAAGGGCTGAGACACCTGACTGATTTCCCCAATAGTATAAAAACCGCAGCGGCTGTAAACCAGTCGCTGCGGTTTTCCTTTATCGCACCTTTCTAATGAGAATCAGTCTGGCACAGCTCTATAAACAGCTGCATGGGCTGGCTGATCCATTTGTTTTTATGGTTCGCGCACACGGCGGATATCTCCTTATGCTCATTTGCTGTCGGTATCTCTGCCAACTCCCCCCTGTCCAGTTCTTCTTCGGCAGCGAATACCGGGAGAAAGGTAATTCCAACATTACTTTTCACAAGGTTCTTTATCGTCGGGATGCTCCACAGCTCGATGGTGTGGTCGGGCGAAATGGCTTTGCTCCGTAGATACTGCTCAAAGATCTGCCGGAAAACACAATTTTTCTCATTGATAATAAATGGAACGGGGAACGTTCTATCCGGCGTTATAAAATCCGGAAACTGGCGACTGACCTCCGGCGAGGCCAGCAGGGCTACAGGATAGGTCCCGACCGGATATGTAACAAGACTTGAGCCAAGCCCCTCCACATCGCTGTAAAACACCCCCAGATCCAGCGAACCATCCAGCAGGCCGTCGCGTATCTCATAACAGTTCATAGAGCGCAACAGTAGCCGTACATTAGGCGCCTGCCGGTGGAACTCCTTCAACACACCCGGCAGTCTGTAGCACAATCGGGAACCATCAAATAAGCAAGGGGAATTTAAAATGGAGCATTTACACGGCCCCGATAAGGTCAAAGACAAAAGCAGCCTGTTCAAATGCATTGTGATCGTGGCGGCCGCCTGTCTCGTTCACGGTGTTATGCAGGGCGTACATAACAACTACGGGATTATGCTGAACGGCCTGCTGGAGTCCACCGGAATCGACTACGCATCCATCAGCTTCTGTATAGGCGTGGGCGCCCTGGTCTATGGCTTTGCACAGCCATTTCTCGGTATGCTAGCATTGAAAAGATCAAACGTATTCGTTATCCTGTTAGGTATCCTTTTTATGGTAATTGGCCTTATCGCGACACCTTTATGCAGAAATTTTTTCAGTCTTCTTTTGTTTTTCGGCCTTATCTTGCCATTCGGAACCACAGGCTTGTGTTTCGGGATCGTTATGGGCGCGATCACCCCTGTAATTGGAGAAAAAAGAGCTGCCGCCGTTTCCGGCATCATCCAGGCAAGCGCCGGCGTCGGCGACGCCCTGATGTCTCCCGGACTGCAAACACTTATCGCAGAGCTCGGCATTCAATCAGCCATGTGGCTGCTCGTGATTCCCTTTCTTCTCATGATCCCCATAATCCTGTGGCTCGGCAGGACCAATAAAAGGACCGCCGTTACAAAGGAAAAAACAGAGCCGCAGGTATCTTTGATCGCTATACTTCGAAGCGCCCTGGGGGTCAAAGACTACCGGCTGCTTGTCATAAGCTTTGCCACCTGCGGGTTTAATATGTCTATTATAGAAAACCATCTTTTCTCTCAGTTTCTCGCCTATGGGATATCCGGCAGCGCCGCCTCGCTGGCGCTGACTGTATATGGGATCGCAACCATGATCGGCGCCGCCGGGGCAGGCTTTCTCGGTGTAAAATTTCCCATGAAAAATGTTCTCGGAAGTGTCTATGCAGTCCGTGTTCTGATCTCCCTGGGGTTTATTTTCCTCCCGAAATCAGCGGCATTTGCATTCATCGCGACAGCGCTTCTGGGATTAAGCGGAGATTCAACCGTCCCACCTACGTCCGGTATCATCAGCAAAAAATTCGGAGCGAAAAAAATGGCCGTCTTATATGGGTTTACACTAATCGGACACCAAATCGGGGCCTTTACAAGCTCCTACCTCGGCGGTGTATTCGTGGAACACGGTCTTGGATACACGCCGCTGTGGATCATTAATATGTGCCTAGCCGCTATCGCAGCTGCGGCAAGCTTTTCCATCCAGCAGGAGAAATAAGTGCTCTGCATCTACGCTATGTGCTAAAATTCTGTCCCCCCATTTCGGTTTTCCCAACCATACGACAAAAAAATCCATAGCCACCGTAATGAAGCGGCAACCATGGAATAATATGCACTAAAGCCTCCCGCAAAGTGGGAGGCTTCAGTCGGTCTGTCAAAAAAGCACCCCCTCTACCGCCAAGGAAGTGGTAAACTAGAAGGACAGGGGTGTAATACATGGAGGACAGGAAAAAGGATGCGCGGCGGGAAGTCGTGATGATAATACAGATACACTAGTACCTCAAGACCATCTGCTGCGAAAGGTGAAGAAGGTTATGGATTACGAATGGCTGGATGAACAGCTGAAGCCATATTATAACCACGAGGTCGGCCGCCATGGAACAGACCCGGTCGTGCTCATCAAAATGGTACTAATCCAACACCTGTACGAAATACCCGCCCTTCGACAAATTTGCTTCCATGAACCTAAAAAAACTGGCAATCTGGAGCTGGAACCGCTCCTTTTTGCCTGTTTCTTACTGCTTTTTCTCTTTTTCACCCTCTTGCATCTGTTCTTGTCTTACTTAATAGCGCTTTCTTTGACAGACTGAGCCAGCATCGACGCTAAGCGTTGATGCTGCCTATTTTTTCATAAAAGACTTTTGAATATTATAGTATACTCTGTATTTCCTTGATGGCTTTCATCACCTGCTGTTTGTAGATTATGCCCAATGCTCCCGTCAAATCCTGCTCGCTGCAAAAAACGTTTACCCATCCTGAAATCTGAACTGTGTTGTTTTCCGAGTATTCAATCTTTATGTATTTCAAAGCGGTCATAACTGATCCGTTTTTCCATACGTTTTCATTTTTCTCGGTAACGTTTTTATAGCCGTTCTTCTGGAGCAGCTTTGGAATACGGATTTGCAAATCATTAAAGTCTGTATACGATTGTTTAAGTGTTGTACGGACCATTCTGATTTCCTCCCTCGTTTTGTAATGGACGACCACAAACTGGACAGTGTGTACATTCCTCAGATACGTTTATTTTACAGGTGCTACAATATTTTTGCTTAGTAGCATTGACAAGGGAATCAACTGAATCTTTATTTTTCTTTTGTGCCCAGCCAAAAAACATCATTACAATCCCTACACCCACTAACACAATAAGGATGATTGCGACGCCTACTACTGTATCCTCTGTCATTCCAAACGATCTAAGAGTTCTGGGTGAATTTGCCCATGTCGTCACTAACCATGCTGTTAAAAAAATGAAACCGCGCTCATTATTGAACCTATCGCATACATTTCTCTTTCCTTTCTTGTACATTCTTCCCCAATTATGGGTCGTATTAGTGTATATATGTTCAGTCAGAATTTTCCCAATTTGAAACAAGGCTTCCCCTTAAGCGTGCTATTGAATTGTTAATTCAAGTAGGAAAAATATTCCTGAGCAAGTACATCCTTTTTTTCGCTTTGTGTCCAATTAATGCTATAATTTCCTGTCCAAAGGCCAAAAGCATCCATCCCTGTCGCTGCGAGAGGTAAAGCTGACATAAATGCAGGCATGGTCTGTCCCTCCATTTTTTATATACTTCCAATTACTCTCGTTACTATAAATGAAGTCCACAACGGCTTTCGCGTCACTGGATAGGTCATCATAGGCAACTTGCGTTTCTTCCTCGGCAACATTTTCATCATCGGAGGTGTTCCCATTGGCGCAGCCAGACAACGCTAACATGGAAAGGAGTATTGCCGTCAAAAACAGCATACATCGTCTAAACCATGTTGAAACAAACCGTTCTTTCAGCGTTTAAATCCCCCCGTCTTCACAAAAAATCCAGTGAATTTCTCTTTTTTATTCTTAACATTTTCGTCCCAGCACTCCTTTCTTGACTTTCTCGAATACATCCCAAAATGGGATATATTGATTATACCATCCTGGTATAATGCTGTTAAGGTGTTTTTATGCGTTTGAAGGAATTACGGGAAAAGCTGGGAATCTCCCAATTAAAGCTGGCTATGGAGCTGGGACTGAACCAGAACAGTATTAGCCGATACGAAACCGGGGCGCGAGAGGCTGATTACAAGGCGCTGATCGCGCTGGCCGATTATTTTGACGTTTCTATTGACTACCTGCTCGGTCGTACCGATCGGCCGGAGCATTACTGATAATGTTTATAATATATAAAGAGGCTGTACCAACACACGTTGATACAGCCTCTTTCGTCAGATGTTTTGCGGTTTATTCCGCCTTTTCCAGATAGGTGATTCCTACATAGTGGTCATGGTCGGTGCGCTCGCCCTCGTAGCGAACGGGCTTGAATCCGGGGTAGGTGATCTCCACCGTCCAGGTCTTTTCCTTGGGGAGATCCTCAAACTCATAGTCACCGGCCCAGTTTGTCTCCATCTCGTGGCTCTCGCCGGTCTCGGTGCAGGTGATTTTTACCTTCGCGCTGATGCAGACCTCCTCCAGCTCCTTGGGATAGGCCACCGTACCGGCCAGGAAGGCGCTGGGGATGTTCAGATGCACCACACTGGAGCCCATATTGCCCAGCGCCTCAAGCTGCGTCACCTTGTTTGCAGCGATCAGCTTGGAAATTTCGCTGTCCGGGTCGGCCAGGTCGCCGAATACCAGGGCCTGATTGGGGCAGGCCTCCACGCAGCGGGGTTCAAAGCCGGGATAATCCGGGTCGTCCAGCAGCTCGGCGCACATGGTGCATTTCTGGGGCAGGTTCAGCTCCTCGTTCCAATACACCGCATGGATGGGGCAGGCGTCCACGATCTGCTTCTGGCCCACGGCCTTCTCCGGGTCGATGATGACGATACCGTCTGGCCGCTTATATGCGGCTCCGTCCTTGGCTGCCGCCACGCAGGCGGGGTTATCGCAATGGGAACAGGGAGTTGGAACGGTGGCGGTCTTGACCCGGCGCGTGTTGTCGCCTCTCTCCCATTCCACAATGTTCATCCAATACTGGCCCAGCTCCGGCTGGGATTTCGTCAGGGCGCTGTCCCAGCCGCAATGCTCGTCCTTGCAGGCCATAAAGCAGGCGTAGCAGGCCATGCAACGGGCAGAATTGATGGCTATGCCGGGCTTTTTCATCGGTTTCTTCAGCATCTTACACAGCCTCCTTTTTCAATATCTGTTCTCTCTCGCCCCAGAGAAGATCCGCCTCGGCAGAGGTGCGGATGGGACGGGCGGTCTCCAACTGCTGCTTATCCACTGCGTCCAGGATATGCTCGAAGCCCTGGCCGTAGTTGGGATCGGGATCGCATTTTTCAATGTCGATATTGCAGCTGTAAGGGGCCATGGCGGGCACATAGTCGCCGATAAGGCGACCAGGAGTCAGGACGTTTATGCTGCCGCCCTTATCCCAGCTCATGTATTCGCCATAATTGATGGGGTTATAGATGCCGGAGGAGGTATAGGCGTGGATGGTCTCCGGGTTGAGCCGATAGGTGACGCGGGCTACGCAAAGCACGCTGCCACGGTCGTTGAACAGGCGCACCACGTCGCCGTCCTTGATGCCCTTCTGCTCCGCCACCTTGGGGTTGATATGGCAGACCAGGTAGGGGTTGCCGTTTATGATGACGCGGTTTTTAGGTATCTCCCACAGCCACTTGGCGTGCTGGTTATAGTGGGTGTGGTAGTCAAAGCGGGGATGGGGGGAGATAAGGCCGCAGGGGAACTTATCCGCCGACAGGGACTTGTGGCCCTCCCAGGAGTCCTGGTACTGGGGGATGGGGCGGCGGGCCTCATCGTCGGGCGCCCAGTAGGTAAGGGACTCGGACACAAACTCGAATTTGCCGGAGAAGGTACCCAGCTTGCCCTCCTCCTGGAACACCTTGTGGTTCATGGTGTCGCAGGGACGGTTCTCCGCGAACCACTGGAAGCCGGGGTAACGATCCCAATTTTCGATCAGGCCGGTCTCCGGGTCCACATTCTCCTCCTTATAGGAGACGGGCGGGATATAGTAGCCCTTCTTTTTGAAGTCCTCCCAGGAGATGTGCTTGGGCAGGTCGGAGAACTGCCAGAAGCGCTTGGCCCATTCCTCCTCCGTCCGGCCCTCGGTGAAGCGCTCGCCCCAGCCGAGGCGGGCCGCCACCTGGGAGAATATCCAGAAGTCGGAGCGGGAATCCCACAGGGGTTCAATGGCCTTGTCCTGATAGACGATGACCTGCCAGGAGTTGCCGGTCTGGGAGTGGGAGCAGTAGCCGCCGTTACCGGAGTTGCCCACCTCGCCGATGTCTATCCGCTCCAGGTTGGAGCAGGCAGGCAGGATCACGTCCGCATGACGGGTTTCCGGGGTCATAAAGATGTCCTGGTTTATCACAAACTCCAGCTCCGGGCTTTTATACATCTTGGCCCATTTGTTGGTGTCCAGCATAGTACCGAAGAAGGAACCGCCGTAGCGCCAGAAGCAGTGAACCTTGTTATAGCCGGGGGCGGGGTATACATGGCGGGTAAATTCCTGATCCACGCCGCCGCCGCAGAAGCCCTCCCCGTACCACTCATAATGGCCGTCCAGAATGGCGTCCGGCAGATTGGGGCGGTACAGCACCTGCTCCACGGAGTTTACGGGCACGTCGTCGCAGATGGGCGCACCGGCGATGGAGGACAGGGGGTCGGAATAGCCGCCAAACCAGAAGTTATAGTTCATGGGGCCGCCGCAGGCGGGAGACCAGAAGGCGCGGCCCGGCTTGCCCATGCCCTGCATGGCGAACAGCAGGGTCATCAGACGGGCGTACTCCGTGCCGTTGGAGTGGCGGCACGCACCGCCGAATCCACCGCGCATACCCGAACCGCCGGTGGTGACGGTGCTGGCCCAGCGCCGGGCGATGGCCTTGATGTCCATGGCAGGAACCAGGGACAGCTCCTCCGCCCAGCGGGGGGTCTTGGGGGTGCCGTCCGGGCCGAGGCCCAGGATATGATCCTCAAACTCCTTGAAGCGGTGGCCGTGCTGCTTTACGTATTCCTTATCGTATGTCCCCTCCGTAATCCACACGTAGGCAATGGCCTCCAGGATAGCGGAGTCCGTGCCCATGCGGGGGCCGATCCATTTGTCGGCGTGCTTGACGGAGGTATAGTTGTTGAAGGGGTCGATATAGATAAACTCGATACCCATCTCCTTCATCCACCAGCGCCACAGGGCGGATTCCTGGGCGGAATAGCCGCCGCGGCTGGTGTCCGGGTCAGTGGACCAGCAGATGATGGTCTCGGCGTTCTGCATGGCCATTTCCAGCATATCATAGGGTTCCGGGCCGCCCAAACGCCAGTAATAACCGTAGGAATGGGGCGTGCCCCAGTGGAAGCCCTCCCAGGAGTCCGGGTTATCCGCGATGCGGGTGTAGCCCATCATGGAGAAAAACCGCTTGAACAGGGAAATCTTATAGCCCACCAGACCCCAGCTATGGTGGGAGGAGGTGCAGGCGGTGATGGTCTCCTTGCCATAGGTCTTTTGCAGACGCTTGATTTCCCGGGTCACCAGGCTCAAAGCCTCATCCCAGGAGGCGCGGCGGTAGCCGGATTTGCCCCGGTTTTCCGTGTTGCGGTTCTTGCCGTCCGGGGTCTCCACAAAGTCCTCCCGGATCATGGGGTATTTCAGCCTGTCATAGGCGTAGGTCTTATCCCTCTCGCAATAGCCCAGCAGGGACATGGTAGTCTTGCGCTGGGGGGTATACTGCTTGCCGCGGGCCTTGATGACCCAGCCCGCGGGGTCGTCGTCCGTCAGGACGATGGGACGAACACGGCGGATAACGCCGTTATAGGTATGCAGGGTCATGGGGCCGCCCACGCATACGCTGTGGGTAATGCGCTCGTCCTTGCTGACGGAACGCATGGAAACTTTCTCAGCCATTCACATCTATCCTCCTTACTTTACTTCTACCATCTGGCGGGCATACTCGGAGCGGGGGTCAATCTCCACCATCGTTCCGACATACTTGCCGTCCTTGCGCTCAAAGCAGCGCATATCAAAATCCTCAATAACGGGTATCCAGAAGACCCGTCCGTCCGGCCCCTGATAGTGCTTGCCCATATGGAATTGGTGCTGCAGCATTTCCACCGCGCCGCCGGGAGCGTCTGCCCGCTTCTGGGCCTCGGCATAATGCAGGTTCAGGAAGCTGGGGTTCACCACGCCGTAGCGCTCCCAGCGCATAGGTCCGATGTCCTGCCAGTCCTCCGGCATGGAGCGGATGGCCTCGATGATGCACTCGTACACGTCCGTGGGGGGCATACCGCAGCCCTCAAAGTTTTCATACCAGACCCGGAAGGCGTTGATATGCTCGCTGGGATGGTCTTTGACTGCCTCCTTCACCTTGGCGAAAAGCTCCTCCTTCGTCATGGTGACAAGGCCCTCCGGCAGATGCAGAATATATTTTTTAGTAAGCTCCATATCTCCCTCTCCTCATCGAATCACGTTGTTCCCGACCAGGTCGCCGATTTCGCCAGTCGGGCCGCTCTGGCGCTGGTCGTCATAGCCGTAGCTCCAGTCCACGGCCAGATCGTAGGACGTTACAAGCTTTGCCTCGCCAAGAAGCACCCCGGTGCCGTAAAACTCGTCCCGGAAATTCTTCTCCGCCAGGGCCTTTGCTTCCTCCTCGCTGGCCGCGATAACCGTGGTCTGGGCCGGAGGGCAGAACAGGTAGTCCGGCTCGGTGGGCTTTTCACGCTGGGTCTTCGCCGCCTCATAGATATATTTTTTCATGTCCCTCGCCCCTCTCAATACATTCTCACGTCGGGGATGACGCGGCCGTTAATCCATGGGTCGTACTTCGCCATGAAGTTCTTGTCGTCCCCGTCAAAATCGTACTTTCCAAGCTCCGAGGGATGCACCCAGCACATCTCGGTATAGATGTCGCTCTTCGGCTGGGTCTGCCAGGTGTTCACGGCCTCGTAATAGTTGTGGTAGTCGCATCTGGTGTTGGTGTTGTGGGTGATGTTGCCGTTGAGGATATGCTCGGAATAGCCGTCCTGGGGGCGCTTGTGGCCCACCATGGTGCATTTGCCCACGCTCACCTTGATACCCAGGGTCTCCCACGCAATGCGCTGGCAGGCCTCCTGCGCGGTCTCATTGGTGCGCTGGCGGCCTGTGGGGAACGTCCAGGTTCCCTCCGGGGTCTTCCCGATAAGCACCCGGCCCATAGGCCCAGCGATGTTTTGAATCAGCACTGATATGTAATTCATAAGCTCTCCCCCCTTACAGCGTGTACTGGCCGGGGGCCGGGGTATAGCCCTGGGTCTCCAGCTCCTGAGCGACCCTCTCCCGGAACTGGCGTACCGTCTCCATGTGGACGTCCCGGTCGATGCGACAGACCTCCTGACCGTCCTCCATGGCCACCGCCCACTCGGTAAAGCCCTGCCGGGTGCTCCGGCAGTAAAAGCGGTATGTTTTCATTCGTGTTCCTCCTTGTCTTGCTCCTCATATGGGGCCATAAAATCCGTGTCCTCCGCCGGAAGCGTCCCCAGCATATCCATCAGGCGGATGATGCCGGTCTCCGCCGCCACCATGACACCCATCATGTCCATATGGGGTTTAAATTTTATCTCAAAAAGATAATCCGCCGCCGCCGGAAGATTTTTCAGCATGGCCGTGTTGCGCTCGTTTATCTCCCAGTCCTTATGTCGGCCCTCCTCCGCGTCCATCTTGTGAATGAAGCACTGATACCGGCCTCCATAAAGAAAGGTATACATGATTTCCATGCCGGAAACGACGGCCACCATGTTTCCCGCCTGGATGGAGTTCATCAGCTTGTCCCCCTCCTTACCCAGGGGGCCGATCTCCACATCGTTGTCGTGTTCCCGTGCTCTTGTCTCTGCCATGACTCACCTCCAAGCCGGTAGTATGATAAGCTTTACACATTTTTATCAAGTCAATCTTAATATACACTTTACAAATTCCGCTGTCAATGGTAATATAGAAAATATTTTTTCCATTATAAACATCTTTTATCATTGTTCAACCCGGAGGGTATCTTCATGGACATCACACAGCTTCGTTACTTCATTTCCGTGGCCCAAACCCTGAATTTCACAGAGGCCGCCCGGCGTTCCGGGGTGACACAGCCGCTGATAAGCCACCACATCGTCGAGCTGGAAAAACAGCTGGGAGGCAAGCTGTTTCTGCGTAGCCGCCACCAGGTCACGCTGACCGACGCGGGACGGCGGTTTCTCCCGGCGGCGATGGAGATCGTGGAGCTGGCGGATAAAGCCGTCTTTCAGCTTCATCAGGACCAGCAGGGCAAATCCGGCCACTTGGCCATCACCAGCCTGACCACCTCCAGCGCGGTGCTGGCAGAGGCGCTGGCCGCCTTCGCCGCAAAGTATCCCGATATCACCGTGGATATCGACGTGACCCCCGGCCCAAAGCAGAGTCTTGCCATGAACGACAATAAATACGACTTCCATTTTGCAGCCCTGGAAATGGTCCCCGTGGGCGAGACCTATGATTATGTGGTCACACACAGCGACAGCCTGTGCGTGGTGTTTCCCACAAACCATCCTCTGGCAAGCCAGCCCCTGGACTTTGCGGCGCTGAAGGACGAGCGGTTCATCTCCACCGCCCCATCCGACAGCCCCGCCATGTATGACCGGGTGCGAGAGGTCTGCCAGGCCAGAGGGTATATTCCCAATGTGGTCTATCAGTATGACCGGGTGGAGGCGGTAGTCCTATCTGTGGGCGCAGGGCTTGGCATCTCCATCCTGCCGGAGGCCCTCAGCCGGGTATTCTATGCCGAAAACGTCACCTTCAAGCGCATCCCCGGCGAGGACAGCGTCCGCCCCTATGTGGTCGCCTGGCAGAAAAACCTGACGAACCCCGCCGCCGCTCTGTTCGTAGAGACCGTGCGGGAGCTGTTCGGGTAATCATCCCCCGCTTCAAATGAAGGTGTCTCCGCAAGCGTTTTTATCTGTGGAAGTCAGCAGCCTGTACATCCATTCCGTGCAATAAGAGGCTAACGCCTTCGGTTCCTCTGTCATGCCATCCTTCAGCCAGCACCCGATCACGCCACGCATACCATATACGACAAAATAACAGTTCCATCTGCGGCGTGAATCTGTTTCATATCCATCAAAAAGCTTTGTATCAGCATCCGCTTTTTCCAGGCACATGGACAGGCACATATCCATCACATTGCTTTCAAAGTTAGGAGAAGAAATCAGTTCATAAAGCCGGGCATTGTCCCTCATATCCTGGAGCTGCCTGGTCAGGATATCGCTGACGCTTGTTGGCGCGTCAGCCTTCAGCACAATATCGGAAGTACGCGTCAGACATTCCTTCTCCAGCTGCTCCTTCCAGTCGTAAATATCCCTATAGTATTTATAGAAGGTCGTCCGGTTTATCTCCGCCAAGCGACAAACCTCAGTCAGTGTGATTCTATGGAACGGCTTCTCCCGGACAAGCGCTATCACGCTGTCCTGAATGACTTTTTTGGTATATCTTACTCTTGCGTCCGTGCCCATATCAATTCCTCCGACAATTATTTCAAAGCAGAAAGTTCATCAACAAAACCCCAAAATCTGTTGACTATCCTACCGATGCGGCGAAGTCTGCTGATTGCTTTCGACTTGGTTCTTGGATAAGATTATAATTACAACGCGGAAGAAAATCAACACGTTGTTGATGGATGGCCCGTAAATCTTTTGGAGGAAAACGAACCAATGAACGAGTATATAGAAGAAAGCAGAAAGCTGCGCTTCCCAACGTCCGGCATACAGAGCATCCATATTTCCTGCAAAAACTACAGGGTGCATTTCGTACCGGGAAGCAATGAGGAAATTACAGTAAGGTTCCACAACAATCGCTTTCGCCAGATACAGGCCTCCCGGAATGGAACAACATTATACCTTGAGGAGAAAATGGCAGTTACATTCTATGGACTTTTCCGTCTCATGGAGCTGATGAAGGATAACGTACTTGAGATAGAAATTCCCGCAGATCATACCGGTATCACGCTAAATGTTGAGACAGATGTGACAGAAATCGTGGTCGATGGGATTCATGCCGATCAAATCTATTTGAAATCCAGCAGCGGCCAGATCAGCATCCGACATGCTTATGTTGATAAAATTCTTTCCGCCCACAGTGCTGCCGGCATGGTAACCTGCTGCCTACCCGGCACACAGGGAGACTATGATATAGACTGCCGTGCAGAGAGAAAGGATGTCTGCCAGCCATACTATGCGCCGAACCCGGATGCAGGAAAGAAAATCATACTGCGTTCCAATATGTATGTGCCGGAGCTTACCTTCTTAAGATAGGGGACTGTCTAAAACAATCATTTGGGGATGTATCAAAGGCTGTGATACGTCCCCATTTTTATGCCGCTAAAAAATTGATGATACCTAAACAGTTCAGCACCAGCTTAATCCCCAGCAAACACAGCACCATTCCCCCTCCCAGTCGGGCCGCACGGCGACAGGTCGCGCCGAAATGACTGCCGAAGGCGGCTCCTGTCAGGGACAGGGAGCCCATAACCACAGCCACCAGCGCCCCCGCCTGCCACGCAGGCACCTCCAGAAAGGCAAAGGCCACCCCCACAGTCAAGGCGTCCACGCTGGTGGCCAAAGCCAGAGCCGCCGTGGAGAGGACAGCCCCTGAGCTGCACTGCGGGTCCGCCTTCCCTGCCTGGCGCATCATATTCAGCCCCATGCCCGCCAGCAGCACAGACGCTGTCCATGGGTATATATGGGCTATGCTCTCCGGACGCCCCGCCCCCAGAGCATAGCCTACCAGCAGCATCAAAACATGAAAGCCGCTGATAAGTCCCGCTACCGGCCCGATTTTCCGCCTGGCGGCCACGCCCATACACACCGAGGCCGCAAATCCATCCATGGACAGTCCCAGCACCAACAATAGCTGCTCCAAAAAATGCAAACGCATACCCTCCCAACAGACGCAATGCGCGTCTATTGCAGGATATGCCATGAGCGGAAAATGGGTGCGGTATAAGCGCCTCACAGCCTGGGCAAAATACAGTCAGAGGTGATATGCAGTGGCAAAAAAGAAGCATAAGAAAGCCAAAAAGGACGAACCCAGGCCGCCCCTGCCCATAGACGACAATCTGCGCCTTGACCCGGAACAGCGCCTATGCGCCAAATTCGACAGCGAGAGCATCGCAAAATTTCCGGTGGCCAGCCGGGAGAATATGGGCTTTCGGGTGCTGGACAACTGCGCAGAGGAAAATATGAAATAATGCCGACTGCCGATATCAAAGGCTGGTATAAAACTGAAAACGCGGAGCTGCTCATCACAGCTCCGCGCCTGTTTTATGATTTGTATCTTTGCTTTATGAATCACTCGTCAGGATAGTTGTCGTCGTCATCGACATCGCTGACATCATAATCCTCTATCATACCGTCGTCCTCCGGTTCATCCTCGGGCTGTGCCGGGCGATAGCGCCGTTCGGGCTCAGCCTGCTTCTTGTTCTTCATCACAATGATGATAACCACCGCCAAAGCGATAACAAGAACGATCAGGATGACCACATACAGGCCGATGTTAGTGGTGTCTCCGGTGTCAGGAGAGGAACCCTCGCTGGTGGCCGGGGCCGCAGATGCCGTAGCAGTAGCCTCCGCCGTGCTCGTGGCGGTGCTGGTAACACCATCGGTCAGCGCAAGATAGATATCCTGCGTGGTGCCGTCCGTGAAGGTCACAATCAGATGATAGGTGCCGTCCGTCCAGAACGCCGTGCCATCGGAGTTGTTCACCATGCTGGCGCTGAAGGTTATAGCCGTGCCGGACAGAGTGTAATCCTCCCCCTGGGTGGCTTCACGATAGAAGGTGCTGCCGCTGTAGATATCAATCTTGGAAACGGATTTGCCCAAATCAACGGTCAGACTGCTGCCGGAGCCGCGGCTCCAAGTATAGGTATAAGAGGGTGTTGCAGTCGGTGTGGGCGTAGCGGTGGCAGTCGGCGTGGGAGAAGGCGTTGCGGTGGCCTCTGCCTCTGCCTCAGACACGGTCAGGGTGACTGTAACGGTGTTACCTACATCATCAGTCAGCACGATGGAGTGTTCACCGGCCGTCAGTCCGTTCAGGACTGTGGCGTCTATTGTGACGGTCACATTACCGTCATAGCTGTAACCTGCATCGCTTTCTGCAACTTCCGTTCCATCAATGGTCACGCTCTCCAGCGTAACGGCGGCACCCAGTGTGATGGTCAGGTCGTCCGTCCCCTCCAGCGTCCACTCGGCAGTAGTGCTGGTCACAGAGATAGCCTCGGTAACAGTCACAGCGGTGAGAGCAATCTCCGCAGACTCATCACCAGAACTCAGGGTAATGGTATATTCACCGGCATCCAGGGTATTCAGATAGCCTGCGTAGATTGTCAGCGTCAGGGTAGTCGTATCATAGGAGTAATACTCTGTGGACAACTCCGTCCCATTCACACTTACAGAGGTCAGAGTAGAGCCTTCATCCAAGGTGATAGTCAGATCAGCAGTCCCGCCCAAATCCCAGCTTGCAGAGGTAGTTTCCGTGGAGATGGTAGCGGTCGCTGTATCATCACTGCTGTTACTGGCTTCGGCAGTACTGGTCTTTGTCACCGTCAGGGTCAGCGTGACGGTGTTACTGCTGCCACTGTCCTCATCGATCACGGCAATGCCGCTGTCATCGGCACACAGAACGATGGTATGTTCCCCTTCCTCCAGGCTGTTCAGCCAATCAGTGGTAAAGGTAACTGTCCGGGTCTCGCTGTCGTAGGTGTAATCCGTTCCCTCTGTCAGCGTCTCTCCGTCTACAGCAACCATCGCCAGGGTAGAGCCCTCGCTCAGGGCCACAGTCAGAGCCTCGGAGGAATCGGCATCCCAGGTGATGCTGGTGTCTGCATCCTCCGCCAGGCTGATGGTAACGGTCTCGGTTTCTTCTTCGTCCTCATCTTGAGCATACTCCGGCACGATGGTCAAAGTCAGCTCCTCAGAAATCAACTCATAAATGCCGTTGTCAAACAGAGAGTTGAGCCAATCAGTGGTGAAGGTGACCGTCAGGCTTTCGTTAGACAGGACATAATCCGTTCCCTCTGCCAGGGTCTGCAAAAGGTCCTCGCCCAGGTACAGATGGAGAGCCTCTACCACCTCCTCAAAGGTAACGGAAGGAGGATCTTCCTCGCTGTTCTGTGTCCAGGAAATGGAATCGTAGCCATCGATCATCAGGGTGACGGTACTGGCTGCCGTTTCTTCTTCCTCGGCATCCTGTGTATCGTCCTCGTCCTCATAATTTTCATCATCGCCTGTAGTATCGGTCTCCTCGGAAATGTCGACACTCAGGCCTTCCAGGCTGATCACACCATCCGCGATGGAGACCACGGCCACAGTCTCAGCGGTGGAGTCGTCATTGACCACCAGAGTCTCTCCCAGCATATAGCCGTCCTCTGCGAGCTCTGTAAGGCTGTCCTCATCTACATCGGTCGTCCAGAACATATCCACATCGGCAGCGTCTTCCACGGCCTCCGCAGCGCTCCAGGGGCCGATAGCGACGACATAGCCGTCCGCCTCAGCAAAGGAGGCCAGGGTCTCCGCGTCACTCTCGCCGCCCACAGCGACGAAATACACAGAAGCATAACCCTCGTCATCTGCGTAGCTGCCGCCCACGGGCAAGCCAATTGACACCCAAGTGGTACCCTGATATCCGCTGTAGTCAGAAGTATATATACCACCGTCGGGATAAATGCCGGTAAAGTAATTATCCAGAGAATAGGGATCCGCCCAGGCCAGCTCATAGCCTGCTTCATACATGCCATAAGCGTCGCTGCCGGCATCCACGCTCACGAGCATCGCGTCGCCTCGGTCCGCAATATAGGAACTCCGCACGGCGGCAATGTCGCTATAGTCGCCGTCCTCTACGCCTGCTGCACTGGTGACCAGAAATGTAAATTCATAGTCTGCCGCCGCGGCGGAAATACCCAGGCAGCTGAACAGGCCGACCATCAGGGTCAGCACCATTAGCAAGCTGATCAGTTTCTTCATATGCCTGTACCTCCTGAACTCCATTGTGTTCCTTTTTGTTAATACTTGTCACTTTTGTTATTTATCGCTCTGTACAGTATTGATTATAAAGCCCGGGCAAAGGATTGTCAATGGTCGATTTCCCCGATTTTCAAAAAAAGTTACAAATTTTAACCATTCTGCATGTTCCGCGGAAATTTGCCCCCTCCCCCTTCCGTGACTCACCTGCCGCCATTACACTCACGGCACTTTTTGCTTATATCCACCCTTGGCCTGTCCGCACAAAAACATCGTGCTTTGAAAATTATGTTTACGACATTATGTATACTGTTTGTAATTATTTGACATTTCCGTAAACTTTCCAACAATTTCCACGTATGCCCCACTTCTGCCGGTATTTTACCTCCATTTCATGTTTTTATCTCCACTTACGCAGCAATTTCCCCTCCAAAGCATATGTGCGCTTTGGAGGGGTCTGGGAAAATATGTAATCAAAATTATATTTTGCCAACACCGGCACGCGTCAATCGACCGGCGCACAGCGCAGCCTCTGTCCTACGCATCGTCCATCCAGCGGTGATACCGGGCTTCTATCTCACAGTCCGGGTTTGGATATACGCGGCACAACAGGCCTCGCAATGGGTACGCGCCGCTGAAGGGGTCGCCCGGCGGCTCGCCCCGGGTCAGCAGATTGACGTTGGATTCATCCCAGCCATAGTCCGGCGGACCGGCCTCGGGATACCACCAGCCCATCTCACAGTTTACCACACGTGGGTCCATTTCCGGTGTCAGGCTGGCCTTTTGGGTAATGCGCCCCCGCTGGTTTTCAATCCATATCCAATCCCCGTCTCGGATACCGTATCGGGCGGCGGCGTCCGGATGCAGGCTGACCCGGGGAAAGGGCCATTGCTTCCGCAGGGATTTTATCTGCCGGTTATTGGATATAAAATAGGGATGCCTGCGTCCGCCGGTGGTGAGTATCAAAGGATAGCGCTCCGCCAGATCCGGACGACTGGCCGGGGTCTCCACGTCCTCCGCCCAGAAGGGCAGCGGATCTCCTCCAGCATCCTTCACTCTCTGGGAATACAGCTCCGCCTTCCCGGAGGGCGTGTTGAAGCCGCGAGTCTTATAATTATAATACGTGCGCGGCGGCACCACATAGGCGGCCTGCTTCAGCGCGTCAAAGTCCATCCCGGCATACTGGGGATAACGGCGGCCCATCTCCTCCAGACAGCCGTCCAGTATCTCCCGCTGGGAATCCGCGCCGTAATCCAGTCCCATCCGGCGGCACAGCTCCAGAAAGAACTCCTCATCCGGCTTGCACTCCCCCACCTGCGCCACCTTCTGCTGGCACAGCAGCGCCTGATCGCCAAACTCCGGAAAGGGATAAAAAGAGTCCAGCTCCGGCCACAGAGCAGCGGGCAGCAGGATATCCGCAAGCTCCGCCGCAGGCGTTTTGAAAAAATCCATATAGACGAAAAATTCCAGCTCCTTCATGCACTCGAAGGCATGTCCCGCGTCCGGCATGGACAGGAGCGAATTATTGGCGTGGGACAGCAGCGCCCGTATGCGATAGGGCTTCCCTGTTCGCATGGCGTCGAAGGTCAGCCAAGGGTGGGCAAACATCTTCGGCGAGGCAGTACCGTCATTCAGCGGAAAGCCTCCGGCTATGATCTTTTTTTCCTGAGAGGGCGAAAGGCGGTCGAACAACGGGTCCGCCGCCGGAGCGATCTCCTTACTGGGGACAAAGCCTCCCGGCACATCCCAGTTTCCGGTAAGGAGCGGCAGCATATAAATGGCCCGGCAGGTCTGAAAGGAATTGCTGGTCTGCTCCACCGCGCATCCCCATTCCAGGGAGAGAGGCTTTATGGTCGATATCAGACGCGCAGCCTCTGCCATATCCGATACGGGCACCCAGGTGATCTCCGATACCTTTTCCGCCGGATATTCGGCGCACCGGGCCTTCAGCTCCTGAAAGCCCACCGTCCAGTTTTGTACAAAATCACTGTCATACCAGCCGTTTTCGATCAGTATGTTCAGAATCCCAAGGGCCAGGGCGCCATCCGTCCCCGGACGGGGACGGAGCCAAAGTCTAGCCTTCGGCGTCAGCTCCGTAGGCAGCGGGTCCACGATGATAAGCGGCGTCCCCGCACGGGCGGCATCCTTGATATGCCATTGCAGCTCTCCGTCCGCCCCGCTGACAGCGGGGTTAGCGCCCCAGATCAGGATACCGCCGGGCTTTACGCTTCCATAGTAATCCACCCCTGCGAATACCCCTGTGGTAAATTCTCCGGCGTTCTTTCGGGGCCCCAGACAGATAAGCGCGCCGGAGGATGTCGCATTCGGCGTTCCCAGGACATTCGCAAATCGCCAGTATTGCGCCAGATGGTGCCGTCCGGTGCCGGTCGTCAGGGCGATACACTCCGGGCCGTGCGTCTCCCGATAATAGGTCAGCCTGTCCGCGATCTCATCATAGGCCTCATCCCAGGAAATCCGGGCCCATTTGCCGCTGCGCTTCGGCCCCACACGATGCATGGGATAGAGAAGCCGGTCAGGGTGATACATCTGCTCGATAACGGACATTCCCTTTACGCAGGCACGGCCATGATTGAGCGGCCCGTTCGGGTCCGGCCTGATCTTCACAACACGGCCGTCCTCCACCGTGAGGATGTGCATGCACCCGCCATGACACCCCCGGCAGGAGGTTATATACTCCGGCATCGCTGACTCCTCCCCCGTTCGCTTGATCGTCTATATCATAACGGATTTTTGTCTGTAGCGCAATCATAAAATTGGTTTGAAAAAGCTTTACCGCCTGGCACAACGGATTTTTCATCTATATCCCCCGGTACCGCCCTATAAGAAAAGGACACGCCGCTCCGAAGCAGCGTGTCCTCATCATTTTATTATTCGCTTACACAATATCCATGGCAGCGAACATACCGTCACGGGTGGCCTGCAAAATCCGAGCGGGCTTTTTGCAGTCGCCTATCACCGCCGTCCGGGGGCAGACGGTCATCAGAGGCTCCAGCTCGTCGGCGGGGCTGCGGAAGCCCAGGGCGTAGTAGACGCTATCCGCCTCATAGAACACCTCTGTCCCATCCGGGGCCAGGGCCTTCACCCCTTCCGGCGTCACCTCCGTCACCTGGGTGGAGCAGTGGATGGTCATGCTCTCCGGCTTGAAAATGCGGAACGCCTCCTTATGACTCCAAAGCGCGTCTCTGGCGTAATCGTCCAGCATTTCCAGCACCTCTACCTGATGACCGGTGTCTCCCAGGTGCATGGCTACCTCTATGCCCACCTGGCCGCCGCCGATCATGACGCACCTTTTCCCCGGCGTCTCCGTATAGACGTTCAGGGCGTATTTTGCGTTTTCCCGCAGGCCGGGAATCCGGGGCGCCACGGGACGGCCGCCGATAGCCAGTATCACCGCATCCGGAGCAAAGTCCTCAATGGTCTCTCTTGTCACCGTTACCCCAAGCTGTACGTCCACCCCGGCCCGATAGACCCGGTTCGCCAGGTGGTCGCGGAACTGCCGCATATCGTCCTTGTGGCAGTCATAGTCCGTATACCACAACGCGCCGCCGAGCTTCTGGCCCTTGTCCATCAGGGTGACCCGATGGCCGCGCTCCGCCGCCGTCAGGGCGGCGTACATCCCGCCGGGGCCGCCGCCTACCACCAGCACCTTCTGGCCCGGCTCCTTCACCTTCGGCGACCACTCCAGCCGGAGCTGCCGCATGGAGCTGGGGTTCACCGTACACTCGAAGGGGGCCACCTGCACCCGCTTGTCCGGGTCGGAGGCCAGGGGATTGAAGCAGGAGCACCGCAGACAGGGCATGATCTCGTCCTCTTTTCCGCGGGCAACCTTGTTCACGAAGTCCGGGTCTGCCAGCATCTGACGGCCCAGGGCCACAAAATCGCACTTCCCGGAGGCGATGGCCTCCTCGATCTGCTCCGGGCTGTTGAAGCCGCCCACGGCGGTAACGGGGATATGCACCGCCGCCTTGATGGCCGCCGCCAGGTCCAGATTGCACCCACGGGGATGGTAAATGCTGGAGAAAGCCTTGGACTCCACGTGGTTATGATACATTCCGGAGGTAACGTGGATAATATCTACCTTATCCTGGATGATTTTGGCAAACTCCACCGCCTCGGAAAGCTCCAGACCGCCGGGAACTCGTTCCGCCCCGGACATGCGATATTCAATAAGAAAATCCTCTCCGCAAGCTTTGCGGATATGGTCAATGACCATCAGGGGGAACCTGGCGCGGTTTTCCATAGAGCCGCCGTATTTATCCGTCCGCTTGTTGGTCAGCGGGGAGATATACTGCCCCAGAAGCCAGCCGTGGCCGCCGTGGAGCATGACCATCTGGAACCCGGCCAGCTTGGCCCCCAATGCCGCCGCCGCAAAGTGGGAGGCAACCTCCTCCATATCCTGCTCCGTCATCTCCTCCACCTGGATGCCGTCCTCCCGGACAAAGGCGGAGGGGCCGAAGGGGTTTTTCCCGTCCTTAATGGTGGCCGGATGGTTCACCGCCCCCGTGTGGTTCAGCTCCACCGAGGCCACCGCCCCGTGGCGGGTGATGCTCTCCGCCAGAACGAACAAGGCCTCCTGGTGGTAGACGGACTTATTGGGGGTATAAAAATCAATGGTGTGGTCGTGCCGGGCGGAGCGGTCGTCGTCCACGAAGGACTCTGTGATGGTGACGCAGGACACCCCACCCCGCGCCCGCACCTCATAGCCGTTGATGCACTCCGGCGTAGGCGTTCCGCCGGTAAACACCGTCCTATCCGTGGTCTTGGGCGCGTCCATGACCCGGTTTTTAAACGTCACACCCTTGATGGTCAGTGGCGCGAATATGTGCGGATATTTCATAATGTCTGCTCCTTTTCGGTTTCAGTTATCCAACGGCGTTCCTGTTGCCACGCTCTGCCGTATGGCCTGTGATGTTTTTAATTATACACTTGTCAATCGCAGACGTCTAATATATAATATTCATACATAATATCAATTCATTTGATAATACAGGTGATATCCATGGAGCTCATTCAACTCAAATATTTCCTGGCGACTGTTGAGGAGGGCACGATGCTGCAAGCCTCAGAGACGCTGCATGTATCCCAGTCTACCCTCAGCATGGCCATGAAACGGCTGGAAGCGGAGCTGGGCTTTGCCCTGTTCCAGCGGCTGGGCCGCCGCCTGTACCCAACAGACACCGGAATGCAGTTTTACAGCGGCGCCGCGCAGATCATACGGGAGCTGGAAGATCTGGAGCAGCAGTGCAGGGAACGCGCAAAGGCCCGGAAGGATACTGTGGCGATAGCGGTGGAGGCTGTGGATTTCTCCGTAGAAGCCCTGACAAGATACAACAGCCTTTGGCCGGACGCCTCGGTACGGCAGGTACGGGCTACCAGAAAAATGACGCAGCATTTATTGCAAAGCGGTCAGGTGGATTTTTGCATCACCTCTGTGGATGACACAGACGCCGGCTTCTGCGTGGAAAGGATTCTTACAGAGCCTATGGAACTGCTGGTCAGCCGGGAGCACCGACTGGCGGCGAAGGACTCCGTCTCTTTATCCGAGCTTGAGAACGAAACTTTTATAGCCATAACGCCGGAATACGCCCACCGTCTCTCAGTGGAGAGAATGTGCGAGGAAAATGGCTTTCAAATGAAAAACGTATATGAATTGCACGATGAGGAGGCGCTGACCGTTATGGTCTCCAAAAACCTGGGCATTACATTTATCCCGGAAAGCATTATGGGCATGCAAGGACAAATGTTTGCCGCCCTGCCTCCGCAGGTCGTTTCTCTGCAGGTGACGGACGCAGAGCTGAAGCGGCACATCTATCTCTCCATGCTTCCGGGAAAACAACACGATGAACCAACGCAGCACCTGCTCGACTATCTGCGTCGTTATGCCGCGGCAATAGCAGAAAACCACTATATGCCCTCACTGGATGAGACAAGATCTATTTTCAACAGATAGCAGTTGCATCAGTGCATATCGGCATACACCGACAGCGACTGAACCCCCCGGCCAGTACAGGCCAGGTGGTTCAGTCGCTTGGGAACTGTCTGCCGCCAAAAGCAGCCGAGATATATGCCGCGGCATTGCGTGCTGCTCTATTTGCTTCTTTCCATTTTAATCACTACACATGTCTGTGAAGCACCGAATTTTCTCGCTAGGAGCAGGCTGCATTCTCGTGACGGGTCAGCATACCCCAATTCACAAATGCAGATTATTCAGAATCGCCTCAGAGCTTATCTATCACAATATGCCCATTCAGAAATACCATGCGGATATTCCGGGTGTTCTGAATATCCTCCGCAGGATCTGCACCAAGCAGGACCATATCTGCCCGCTTCCCTGCTTCCAGGCTGCCGATTTCCGCTTCCAGGCCCACCAGCTTTGCGTTGGTTTCGCTGACCATTCTCAGAATCTCCAAGTTGGGGATACCTGCCTCTGCCAGACAGACCATCTCATCGTGCAGACTTTCCCCCTGGGGAACAAAGGGAATACCGCTGTCGCAGCCCACGGCCAGGGGGATACCCGCATCATAGAACTGTTTTACGGCGACCTTCAGCTGCTCGTACACAGGCGTATAGCCCGGTGTATCATCGAAGCGATGAATACTGATCATGGTGGGCACTACAATGACGCCGCTCTGTTTTACTTTGGCGATCAGTTCCGGGCTGAAGCAGGTGCTTTCGCCGTTGGCTCCAATCATATGCTCGATGGAATCTGCGCCGGCATCAACGGCATCAGCCATTTCTTCCGGTCCGTCCACATGAACCGCGCAGCGCAGCTTGTTGCGGTGCGCGCTTTCCACAATACGGTGCAGCTGCTCCCTGGTGAGTCTCGGTACGGGATGCTGCGGCTCCACCTTGTTCAGGTGCGCGTAGAACACCTTTATGTAGTCCACACCCAGCCGCGCAATATTCGCCTGACGCTCGGCGGGAATGATGCTTTCATCCGCGAAAATGACGGCCTCCTTGGCAATTTCCAGCTGACGCATATAGACCGTTGCCCTGGGATGGCCCTCTACCGCTTGGATGAACAGCCCACAGCAGACAATCCGCGGACTGTGGATTTTGCCGCTGTTCGCCTTCTCTCGGAAAGCGAGTACATCATTTGTTCTGTCGCCACAGGTTCGGACGGCTGTGACACCCCACTGCAGGAACCCTTCCCGGGCCACCACATAGTCATACGTCTCGTGGGTGGCGCCGCAGCTTGGGTACTCAAAGCTGCTGCTTCCGCCCATATGCGTATGGGCCTCAATAAGGCCAGGAATCGCATAGAGGCCCGTGGCGTCCATGACAGAAGCAGCTTCTGCACAGCTGACCTCCGGCCCTATGGCTTGAATACGCCCGTTTTCAATCAGGATATTTACAGTTCCGGGCTTGCCGGGGAGCGACACATTTTTGATTGCGTACATAAACAATTCTCCTTTCGACCTTAACGATCGTCTTCTTTGATGCGCTGAGAACCTGCTTAGTTATTTTAAGTCAGTAAGGTTTCCGCCACATAATGATCCTGGTCTGTGTAGGCAGAGAGCTGAACCGACGGGTATCCCTCAAACCGAATGAAAATATCGTAGTGTGCATTGGGAACAAGCCACTCAAATTCCCAGCCCCCCAAAATAGTTGGTTCTTGTTTCCCGGCAGACTGCGGTAACTTTTGCACCGCCGGGGGCAGGCTTTCTCGGTGTAAAATTTCCCATGAAAAACGTTCTCGGAAGTGTCTATGCAGTCCGCGTTCTGATCCCCCTGAGATTTATTTTCCTCCCAAAATCTGCGGCATTTGCATTTATTGCGACAGCGCTTCTGGGATTAAGCGGAGATTCAACCGTCCCACCTACGTCCGGTATCATATGTGCCTGGCCGCCATCGCAGCTGCGGCGAGCTTTTCCATCCAGCAGGAGCAATAGCCCCCTCCTCTATGCTATACGCTAAAATTCTGTCCCCCGCGTTTTTGCTTTTCCAACCATACGAAAAAAATCCATGGTAGCCGTAATGAAGCGGCAAACATGGTTTCGGGTTTTGCTATTTTTGTTGGATAACTCTCACCCTCACAAAACAGGTCATCGATGATATATCAGCCTTGGAGCTGTCTCAGTAGTCAGGGTAGGTTATCAACATTTTCCCTGAGCAGGCCGATAAACCGCTTTGCTGCCATCGGCAGACTGGCGGTATCCTTGTATCCTATTGCAATCGTGCGAACGACAGGCGGATCCGTTGGACGTAGCGCAATGCGATAATGGGTCCGGTGCAACACGAGCTCTGCCAGAATGCTTACGCCAAGCCCGGCCTCCACCATCGTCATGATCGCGTAGTCATCGTGCAGGGTATATTTAATATTTGGCGTAATACCTGCGGCGCGAAACGCCTCTAACGGCTCATAGTAATGCCCCTCCTCCAGCAGAATGAACGGTTCCTTCTCCAACGCCTTCAACGGAATAACATCCAGCTTCGCCAGAGGATGTTCCTCCGGCAGGACAGCCAGCATCTCCCCCTGCTTTAATGCAGCTGTTTTGATCCCGCTGGCTGCAGCTGGATTCATAAAGCCGAAATCTACCGTACCGTTTTTAATCCATTCCTGTATGGATGTGTAGTCGCCTTGGTGAATCACAAATTCGACGCCGGGATGCTGTTCCTGAAACGCCTTCAGGAGTCCCGGCAGCCAATGGACGGAGATACTGGAGATCGTCCCCATTCGGATGATGCCGGTTTCCAATCTCTTGATTTCATTGATCTTCTCTTGTATCGCCCGATACTGGTTGGCGAAGGTCTCAATATACGGATACAACTCGGCCCCCTCAAGGGTGAGCTTCGTGCCAGTGCGGTACCGATTCACCAGCTTGATCGAACACTCATTCTCCAACGATGTGATCATCTGACTTATGGCAGACTGGGTATATCCCAAAGCCTCAGCTGCCTTTGAAAAGCTGCCTAACTCAACAATCCTTTGCAGAGCAAGATAACGATTCATTACTTTACATCTCCTTAAGTAAATATTAGAAACATTCACTTTACTTATACATAATCAGAGTATACACTAGGAGCAAATCAAGTGCAAGGGGGGTAAAGAAATGAATTCAGTGAAAAGAAAACAAACAATATATTCCGTAATCGCATTTGGCCTGATCTCCTGCGCATTGTATGGCATTGGTGCCGGCATTCGCGCCAATGTAGGCATAATTCTCACGCCGATGGCGCAGCAGTGCGGATTGGGTTACAGCGATGTTAGTTCGTGTATTGCCGTGATGCAATTTGTATTTGGCGCATCACAGCCGTTTTTTGGCATACTTGCTTCCAGAAGATCAAACCGATTTGTCATGTTGTCGGGCGTTGGTCTTTTAGCTGCCAGCATGGCCGGAATTATGGCCGCCCGCTCCTTTGTCGTTTTAATGCTTTCTCTGGGAATATTGTTTGGTCTGGGGTGCGGAGCGCTTGCCTTTGGCTTGATCTTGACCTCATCCATTCATTTTGTGGGTGCAGAGAACAGCATGGTGATTTCAGGAATGCTAAATGCGTCCTGCGGGATGTTCGGCTTTATTTTTGCCCCGGTGATTCAATACCTGCTGAACATCGGCGGGCTAAAACTGACCCTGACCTCCTTTTTGGTGATTTTCTGTGTTCTGATTCCGCTCGCAATCGTTGTCACCTCAAAAGACCCGAAAGCAAAACCCCGTACATCCACCAAGGAACCGCTGCCCTTTCGAGACGCAATTCATAATCGGACTTATCGGCTTCTGCTTGCAGGATTTGCGACCTGCGGATTCCATATGGTCATCATCGAATCCCATCTGTTTTCCCAGTACGTATCCTACGGCATTGAGGAAACGGCAGCAAGCTGGGCTTTCTCCTTCTATGGCATTGCAACGATTGTCGGCGCATTGCTTTCCGGGTTCCTGAGCACACGGCTGCATAAGGGAAAGCTCCTCGTTTTTTACTACGGCTTCCGCGCCTTATGGGTAGCGTTATACCTGTTTTTACTGCCTAAGACTGTCGCCACAGCGGTTCTTTTCTCCATAGGCTTAGGATTGACCGGAGATGCAACGGTCTCCCCCACCTCGGGATTGGTCAACGAAAATTTCGACCTGAAGCATGTCGCCACCTTGATCGGCCTGCTGTTTTTGGTGCATCAGGTGGGGGCATTTTTCAGCGCATGGCTGGGCGGCGTATTCTTCAACATAACAGGCAGCTACACGCTGATCTGGCTGGTAGATATAGTGCTGTGCCTGTTTGCAGGTACAATGAGCGCAATGATCCGTTCATCGCGGAAAGAATTTAATTAAAATCAAGGAAGGCTTTTGGACATGAAGCAATATATCGTCGATGCTTTTACTGACAAGGTTTTCCATGGCAATCCAGCGGCTATCTGCATTCTGGACCAGTGGATACCTGAGGTTCTGATGATGGACATCACCAGAGAGAACAATCTGTCTGAGACCGCATTTGCTGTTAAGACAGGAGACCGCTACCAACTCCGATGGTTCACGCCCGGCGGTGAGATCGATCTCTGCGGCCATGCCACGCTGGCCTGCGCATTCGTGCTGCTGAATTTCTACGAAAAGAATGCCGAACAGATCGTCTTTGAGACCGTGAGCGGTGTGCTGACCGTAGTAAAAAAAGACGATTTGTATGAGATGGATTTTCCAGCATATCAGTTGAAGCCAGTTCCTGTCACCGAGGAAATGATAGATGCGATGGACGCTGTTCCTAAAGAAGCCTACATGGGACGCGACCTGCTTTGCATCTTCGATGAAGCAGAGACAGTCAGGAAAATGCAGCCAAACCAAGAAAAACTGCTAAAGCTGGACGGGCTGTTGCTGCATGTAACCGCCAAAGGAACCGATACCGACTGCGTTTCCCGGTCTTTTGCCCCGAAGTGCAACGTTGCAGAAGACCCGGTCTGCGGCTCCGGGCACTGTCATATCGTGCCGTATTGGGCAAATGCACTTGGAAAAAACGAGATCGTTGCATACCAGGCCTCCCGTAGGGGTGGCACACTTTATTGCAGTATGGACGGTAATCGGGTAAAACTCTCCGGCAAAGCTGCCCTTTACGCTGTGTCTGAGCTGTACATACAGCAAGACAGAGGATAAGTCATGACTTTGGTCTCATTTTTGATACAGGCACTGGGTTTCATCGGCGTACTGTTCTTTTTGATCTCTTATCAAGTAAGATCAAATCGCAGGCTTTTTCTATTGCAAACCCTTGGATGCCTGACCTTCTGTATCCAGTTTGCCCTGCTTGGTGCCTTAAGCGGGTGTTTGAGTCTGCTAATCAATATCGCCCGTAATACGATGCTCATAGGATATGAACGCTTCAAGCTCGTCCGCTGGAAGGGCTGGGTCGTGGTCTTTTCCGTATTATGTATCGTTTCTACGATTTACACATGGAATGGTCTTATCAGCTTGCTGCCGCTGTTAGGGACTATCATTACAACAGCCGCCTGTTGGACGAACAACGCAAAAAACATACGGATCGCTAATTTGTGCTCAAATTCTCCCTGTATGCTTCTGTACGACATTTTTGTCCATTCCTGGGGCGGAGCATTGAATGAAATCATCACGATCGCGTCTATAATCATCTCCATCCGTCGCTTTGGGTTAGATTCCCTGAATGAAAATAAAGACGTATGAACAGGCTACAAATCTTCGTAAAAGATATAATCCCCTTTGCGTGGCTACTCGAATAGGCAATAATTTCGAGGCTACGCAAAGGGGACTATATCACAAAGGTTAAAATGAAGCACTTTTTCTGGTTCTCTACTGTTCCGCTCTGCTACATTGATCGCTATATATCAGCGATGTCCAGAGGCAATATGTTCAACCCCATAATAATATGCACTGAAGCCTCCCGCAAAGTGGGAGGCTTCAGTCCATAGCCAAATATCTGTTCAAGAAACAGCGCCGGTGATAGTGATCTTTACAGTGCCGACGGTCACTTGACCGGCTGTCGCGCTGTCCAGCGCTCCGGTCAGGGTCACTGTAAACCGTCTCCGCAACGCTCAGCATAGGTAGCATACGCCTCTTTGGAAGCTGTGTCACCACGTCAAAGAGCAGCAGAGCACAGCTTTCTACGCTGTTTAGCCGGGAAGACAGTAAAGCTCCAAATACTATGAGATCTATGAGTGTCATATAAATTTGCCAATATCTTGTTATCAGTCGACGCAATGGCCGTGACGGCATTCATGGCCTTCCCCATGATGCTCGCCGCAGGTTTCTCCGTGATGCGCTCCCTCGTGGTGGCTGCACTTGATATCAGGAACATAGGCCAGGGTGCCCGCCAGAAGTGCCGCTACAGCTGCATCCGCGTCGCCGGTCACACCGTCGTATATTTGGATGTCATATGATGTAAGAGAGCCACGCGCCCCGCCGCCAATTCCGCCGCAGATCAGTATATCCGTCTGCAGGGCGTTAAGGATCTCCGCCAGCACACCGTGTCCATGACCGTTGGTACTGACTACTTCGGAGGTGATGATGTTTCCATCTTCCACATCATAAATCCTGAGCTGCTCTGAGCGGCCAAAGTGCTGAAAAATCAGGCCGTTGTCACAGGGGACGGCAATCCTTGTGATCCCGCTTCCCTTGGGTTTTTGAAACGCCTGCCGGATCTCCTGCCTGTAACATCCGTCCAATCCACAGAACTGATTCATGCCGTTGCAAAGCCGATATTCCCCGCCCTCAATTTTAAGCGGTCGTCCATCCACCAGTACATCTGCCAACTTCTTCCGGGCAGAATCATAGATTTTCTGTGCCGTGGTACGGGCAATCTGCATCCGCTGACTGCACTGCTCCTGGGACAATCCCTCCCTGTCGATCAGTCGGATCGTTTCGTATTCATCCACGGTCAGGGTAACAGGCTCTTTGCCGTCTCCGTCCTTTGCCGGGATAAACTCCAGCGTCTGTGGGAATCGGCAGATCATCCTGCATTTGGTCGGTCTCG
>JAJQBY010000120.1 GCA_021203045.1 Oscillospiraceae bacterium
GTAACGAACTACGGTACAGACAATCGTCTTAATAAGCCTCCCCTGAAAGGGGAGGGGGACCATGCGTTAGCATGGTGGAGAGGTTCCTGCTGGCACTTCGTTTTTCACATAGAGGGGGCAACAAGGTGAACCCCTCCGTCAGCGCCTGACGGCGCTGCCACCTCCCCTTTCAGGGGAGGCAACAAGGAAATCATTGTATGAATGACAGTTCACTGATGGGCCAGACCCGCAGGACCACCTTCCCCACGATCTGGTCCTCCTCTATGCAGCCGATGGCGCTGCTGCGGGAGTCTATGGAGGTGGTGCGGTTGTCTCCCATGACGAAGTACCGGCTCTCCGGCACCTGATAGGGATAAGTAAGGTCCGTCTCGCCAAGGGATTTTTCCGTGAGGTACGGCTCATCCAGCAGCTCTCCGTTCACGGTGACGTTGCCCTCCTCATCGATATCGATGATGTCTCCCGGGCCGCCGATGACCCGCTTTAGGAGCAGCTTGTTCTGGTAATAGAACCCCACAAGATCGCCGGTCTCAAAATTCCCGGTCTTCACGAGAACGATCACGTCCCCGTCCGAGAGGGTGGGCTCCATGCTGGTGCCGGAGACCTGGAGCACGGGCAGGAACATGGTGGCGATCAGCACGGCCACCGCCGCTACTACAATGAGGGCATAGATCGTTGTCCGCAGGGTCTGGCGGTAGCGCTTCTGGTATTTCAGCCGTTCCCGTTCGGCGGCCACCTCCTCCTCGGTGGGGATGCTGGCCATTCTGGGGATGGTTTGCTTCATGGGCAGTCCCTTTCCGTTTTGGTCATTTCAGGTGGCGCTCCCGGCGCCGGGGTGTGTCCTCCGGCGCGGGCCGGGTGCGGCGCTGCTGCCGGGTCTCCTCCGATGGGGGGCGGGTCCGGCGCTGGCGGCGGGTCTCCGCCCGGGGCGCGGGCTCCGGCTCCTGTGCTGTCCGCTCCTGCCGGGCGGCGGCGACGATCTGATCCGCCTGCTGCCGGGCTTCGGAGAGGATTTTATCCACGTTCTCGTCCACATAGCGGAGGGAGTCCAGATACTGCCGGGCGGCGGCCTCCGCATCCTCAAACACATGGTTCAGGCTCATGGCCGCCTCCGCTATGGAGCCCGCGGACTCCATGCGCAGGAGCTTGTCGTCCAGCTGGCGGCGCAGCTTCTCATTCTCCGTCCGGAGCGTCCGCTCGTTCTGCTGCAGAGCATAGATGATCTCTATCAGCTCCGTCCGGTTCATTTTCCGCAGTTCCTTGTCCGCCATGGCCCTTCCTTTTATGCTACAGAATAGATATTCTGCGTTTAAATATTGCGGCCTGTTAACAATTTACAAATTCTGGTAATTCGAGGAGCACAGAAAAACGGCACAGGCAGTGTCACAAATTGGACGATATTGGAAAATCAAGGGGTTGATGGAATTATTTGGATTCCGCGAGCCTTCTAATTTACAGGATTTTTAGCGAAATTTAAACGAATATTTTTCGTCTGAGGGCTTGATTTTGCTTACGACGTAGGGTATAATGTCAGATGAAATTCGATGTTTTGTAATATTTTAAACCACAGAATATCTATTATGTGGTGCTTTTTATTATCCCCGAAGGAGCGCCCGGAGGCCCGCCGCCGACCCGCCCGGCCGGTTTTTTTCATAAAAAAAGCTGCATCCGTCCGATGCAGCTTTTTTATGCTGTTTATTATAATTTTCTCTCAGAACAGGCCGATCAGCTTCTGCCAGAAGGTGGTCTCCTCCGCTTCCGCTGTCTCCGTCACCGTCTCCTCCGCCGTCTCAATGGCGGGGGTGGTGATGACGAACTGGACGGCCTCCACACTGGTATTTTTCGCAGAGACGAAGGAGGTGAGCTCCATCTCCCCGCCGGTGACGCTGGCAAGGAGGTCGTCTATCTGCTGCCGGACGGTCTCGTCCATGCCTTCGGTCTCCTCCCGCATGGCGGAGGTGCCCTCCTTCAGCTCCCCTGTGCCGCTGTACAGGGTCTGTATGGCCTCCAGCAGGGCAGCCACGCCGCTGTTCAGCTGTCCCGCCCCGTCGGTCAGGGAGCCGGTGGCGTCGTATATGGAGACGATGCCGGCCAGCAGCTCGCTTGTGGCGTCATACAGGGCGGAGGCCCCCGCCGTCAGGTCACCGCTGCTCTCCGTAAGGGCGCTCACTCCGGCGGCCAGCTGTTCATAACCCGCCAGTATCTGAGCCACGCCGTCCGTATAGTCCCCGATGCCGCTGTCCAGCGCGGCATACTGCTCTGCCAGGGCGTCTATAGCGGCGGAGAGTGCGGATATCTGAGTATCCAGGGCCGTCAGGGTATCGGCCAGCTCCGCGGAGACGGTGTCCATGAAGGTCTCGATCTGGGCGACGGCCTCATTATTGCTCTCCAAAAGGGTAATCGAGGGCAACGCCGTCCGACACCGTCATGCTGATGCCCAGGCCGCTGAGGGCGGCGTTGATGGCGGCGGTAGTCGTGTCTCCCAGCCCGCTGACGCTTCCAAGCAGGCTCCCGATCTGCCGGGCGGCTTCTGTATTTTGCTCCGCCAGGGCGTCCAGGGATGCCTGCATGGTCTGTGCCGTGGCCGTCAGGGTCTCAATGGTGTCCGAGGAGGCGGAGACTCCCGCCAGGGCGGATTGCAGGGCGGCCAGGGCCGCCGTCACCTGGGCAGAGCCATTGGTCAGAGCCTGGGACTGGCCGTCCAGGGCCTCCAGCCCCGCCTGTAGCTGGGCGACTCCCTGGTTCAGGGTCTCCAGCCCCGCCTCCAGGGCCGAGGCCCCATCGGTCAGTGCGGCGGCCCCGCCGCTTATCTCCTCCGCCCCGGACTGAAGCGCACCCGTACCGGATTCCAGGGCTGAGGCCCCGGCAGTCAGGCTCGCCGTGCCGGAGGCAAGCTCCGTCTCCACGCTGGTCTCCAGCGCGGCGGCCCCCTCGTCCAGCTCGGCCGCTCCATCATCCAGGGCCTCGATGGCCTCCATGAGGTCGGTGATCTGCTCCATCAGGGCCTCGTCGTCCACCTCCACATCCAGGGAGAGGGGGACGCCGTTTATGTCTATGCCGTCCATGGTGAAATCCGTCACCGAGGCGGTGATGGTGAAGTCCTTTTCGCTCCCCGGCAGAACGGTATAGGTCAGCTGCTTATCCCCGCCCACATTGGCGACGGTGGCCCCCTCCGCCGTGATACCGGCGCAGAGCGCCGTATCCAGGGTCAAGCTGATCTGCAGGGCGTAGCCCTGGAAGAAATCCCCGGCGCAGGCGGTATTTTCCCGGATGGAGAGGTCTATCTCCAGGTCGCCGCTCTGGCCCGCCAGGTCTTCGGCGGCATATTCCGTCCCGTTTAGATAGTAATGTATCTCAAATATCCAGGGGAGCTGGGCGTTTTCCAGGGTCCCCTCATAATACAGCTTCCCCGCCTCCGCCTGAATGGTGACGGTATCCCCCTCGCAGACGATATCCTCCGTGCCGGTCATGTTCCGCAGGGCGCTGTAATCTCCGTAGTCCGTGATGGTCCCGGCTTCGGCCAGGTCGAATATATTCACTACATAGACCGCCTCCACCGCGCCGCTGCCATCCAGAGAGGCATAGACCACCTCCTCCTTGGGGGTGCTCTCCGTCTCCGCTGCCAGGGCGGGGCAGGCCGTTCCCATGCACAGCGCGGCGGCCAGGGCAAGGGCCAGAACCTTTTTATATCGGTTTTTCATATCAGGATACCTCCTTCTGCAGGCGTTTGGTTTTTCTCCGTCCCCCGGGGCGGCCCTTTCGGTTTTTGATGAATATGCCGTCGAACAGCGTCAGCAGGCCGGGCAGGACCAGCAGCGTAGCCAGGAGGGAGAAGATGGCGCCCCGGCCCAGCAGCATGCCCAGCTGGGCCAAAAGCTGGTTGGAGGACATATATCCCATCAGCAGGCCCACCACCGTCAGCACGCTGCCGGAGGTCAGGATGGAGACCGTCACCCCGGAGACGGTGTGCACCAGGGCCTCCCGCTTTTCCATAGTCCGGCGGTTCTCCCGGTACCGGTCGGTCATCAGGATGGCATAGTCCACCGTGGCCCCAAGCTGAACGGCGCTGATGATAAGATAGGCGATATAGAACACCGGCTGCCCGGCAAAGTAGGGCACCGCCAGGTTTATCCAGATGGCCGTCTCGATGCAGAGCACCAGCAGCACCGGCAGTATCACCGACCGCTGGGTCAGCAGCAGCACCAGAAACACCGCCCCGATGGCCACCAGATTCACCCGCAGCATATCGGACTGGATCGTCTCCATCAGATCATAGGTGCTGACGCCCTGACCGGCCAGGTAATAGGAATCGGGGTAATATTCCTGGGCCACCGCCCGTATCTGCTCCACCAAGGCGAAGGTTTCCTCCCCCTCATAGGGCACGTCCACGGAGATGACGAACCGGCTGTAATTATCGCTGACCAGCTGGCGCATGGTGCTTTTATCCAGGTATTCCAGGGGTATCTCCGCCCCGACGGAATCCACATAGGAGATGATGCTGGTGACGTGCTCCAGCTCATGCAGGCTGTCCGAGAGGGCCGTCTGAACGGCAGTATCCGTCCCCGGCACCAGCAGAACATAGGTGTCGCTCTGGCCGAACACCGCCTCGATGGCGGCGGTATCCGCGCCCAGCTGGGTATCCTCCCCGAAGGTATGGGAGGAGCCGTAATAGTATTCATTAGAGCCGGAGGCCAGAAATGCCGGCACGATCACCAGGGCGAAGGCCACCGTCAGGGGGATGGTCAGCTTATGGATGACCCGCCCCATGCCCTCCAGCCGGAGCTTCGGGGTGCGGTGGCGCAGCCTGTCCGTCAGGGGATATACGGTCAGCAGCAGCGCAGGCGTGAACAGGAACACGGTAATCAGGCTGACCGCCACACCCTTGGCCAGCGCCAGACCCAGATCCGCCCCCAGGCGGTATCGCATCAGCACCAGGGCCAGAAAGCCGATGACTGTGGTCAGGCCGCTGGACAGTATCGAATCGGTGGAGCGGCACAGGGCCGTCACCATGGCCTGCCCTATATCCTCCGTCTCCTCCCTGCACTCGTCAAAGCGGTGGAGCAGGAACACGGAATAATCCAGGGACACCGCCATCTGCAATATGCTGCCGGCGGCGTTGGTTACGAAGGAGATCTCTCCGAATATCAGATTCGTCCCCCCGTTGATGATGACGGCGACTCCAAGGCCGGCCAGCACCAGAAACGGCTCCAGCCAGGAGCCGGTGGTCAGAAGCAGGACCACCATGGCGAAGGCTATGCCGAAGGCCGCCACCCGGCCCACCTCCGCCGTGGTGCTGGTGGCAGATATGGCAGTGGATACGGCGCTGCCGGTCATGGCGTTCTCATCGCCGATGACCGCGCGGATATTGTCCACCGCAGCGATATAGTCATCCTCCGCCCCGATGGTGACGGCGAGCAGGGCGGCGCCGTCCTTATAATAAGTCTCCACCGTGTCCGTATCCAGGGTGGTCAGCGGGGCGGTGATATCCACCGCGTCGTCCAGCCAGGTGACGGAGGTGACGCCCTCCACTGCCTCCAGGCGCTCCTTATATTCCAGCGCTTCCGGGATGGTCACATCATAGAGCATCACCCGGACGTTGGGTATGCCGCCGGAAAATTCCTCCTCCATCACCTCCAGGGATACGGTGGAGGCTGACTCCGCCGGCAGATAGTCGTTCACATCATAGTTCACGCCCACCTGCTGCCGGAGCCCAAGGCATATCACGGCCGCCAGAAGAAACAGCACCAGGATGAGGACCCTGTGCTTCACCACACCGGTATAAAATCTTTTCATGGCCGTTCTTCCCTCCGGGCTGCGCCGGATAATTCAAAAACGCTGCCCGCCCCATGGAGAGAAAGGCGCACCCGCTCCCGGTCTATCCAGCCCGTGGCCTGGTATTGTATGCTGCGCAGTAGCGTCACGAGCCGCCCGGTGATCCGGCACAGGCCGTCCTCATCTATGACGCCATGGAAGGGCTCCGTGTGCTGCAAAAGGCTGACCGTGCCGGACAGGAGCTTTCCCTCCCACTGCACCAGCATGGTGCCCTCCCGCAGGCCCAGAGGGGTCCGCATGATGATATCATACCGCTGTACAGGCATATTTCCCATCTCCCGCTGTTTTCGTATTATTGATTGCATTATGGTTAAAAATTTCATCGGACAATTTACCGGCCCTGTGTAAATTTGCGGTGCAAAACCGGCCAGCTGTCCAATTTTTCTCTTTCCCTTGCGGTACAAGCGGTGTATAATGTAGCATAACGATCTGATCAGGGAGGCGGGCAGCATGGAATACGAGGCGGCATCCATGCGCACAAAAAAGGCGCTGGCGGAGGCTCTGAAGCGGGCTATGCGGAAAAAGCCCTTCTCCAAGATCACCGTCAGCGAGATCATCGCGGACTGCGGTGTGAACCGCAAGACCTTTTATTATCATTTTCAGGATATATACGACCTGCTCAAATGGGTCTTTGAGGCAGAGGCCATCCAGGTGATCAAGAATTTTGACCTGCTGGTGGACTATGAGGAGGCCATCACCTTCGTCATGGATTATGTGGAGGAAAACGACTATATGATAAACTGTGCCTGCGATTCTCTGGGCCGGGACGCGCTGGAGCGGTTTTTCATCGCCGATTTCAACGGCATCGTCGCCTCCGCCATCGACTCGGTAGAGGCCTCCGCCGGCAGCTACCTTGAGCCGGATTATAAGGCCTTTCTCTGCAAATTCTACACCCAGGCCCTGAGCGGTATCCTGCTAGAATGGGCCAAGGACCGAAACGTCCGGGAGGACCGGGAGAAGACGATCGGATATCTCGTCCGGATTTTCCAGTCCACCGCCCAGCGGTTCATCGATCAGCCGTCAAATAATACCGCTCCAGCGCCCCCTAAGCTCCGCCGGGCCCAGGCCGATGATCTTTTCCAGATAGGCCTGGGTCGAGCCGTATTTTTCCTCCAGGCACCGAAAATAGAGGGCTATATTTTCCGGGAATACCAGAAACACCTCTCTGGCCATGGCAAGCTCCGCTTCCGTGGCCTTTCTCGCCCGGAGGGCGGCCATACGGCGCTCCATGGCCTGATTGGTCTGCATATATTCCGCCTCCACGGCGGCCCGGTCATAGCCCAGCGCTGTCATCAGAAGGGCCGCTCCCACGCCGGTGCGGTCCTTTCCCTGGGTGCAGTGGAACAGAACGGGTCGCCCTGTCGCCCGCAGGAGGCAGGAGAAGAAGGCTGCGTAAGCGCTTCCGGACTCCTCCGACTCCGCCATATAGCGATACAGCATCTGAAATTCCTCATGGGCCTGGGCCGCCGTCACCTGCTCTATCGGAATGCCGAACAGCGTCCCCAAATCCGCTACCACGGGCAGATGCAGATTTTCCGCCCCGGCCACGGTCCTGTCCGGCTCCCGCTCCCGCTCTGATACGTCCCGGAAGTCCACCACGGCGTAAACACCCATTTCCTCCAAGCGGGAAACGTCCCCGTCCGTGGCCCTGCCCAGGTGCCCGCACCGCAGCAGCAGCCCGGGCCGCAGCGCCGCCCCGTCCTTCCGGGCCAGGCCTCCCATATCCCGAAAATTATCAATCCCCTCAAAGGTCAGCAGCATCTATGTAAAATCCCTTTCTCTGTGTGTTATACTCTGTCACGGGCCTCATAGGTCTGGCAAAATTCCCGCACGCAGCAGCTCTCGCATTTTGGCGCTCTGGCACTGCATACGGCCCGGCCATGATAGACGACGCGGTGGCAGAAATCGGAGCATTCCTCCGGGGGCAGGATAGCCCGGAGGGCGGTCTCGATTTTGGCCGGCTCCTTCATATCGTCCACCAGCCCGAGCCGGTTGGACAGGCGGATGCAGTGGGTGTCCACCACCACGCTGCCCGGCTTGTGATATACGTCCCCCAGGATGAGATTGGCACTTTTCCGGCCCACGCCGGGGAGCTTTAGCAGGTCCTCCATATTGTCCGGCACTACGCCGCCGAAATCCTCCACCAGCATTTTGGCCGCCCCCACGATATCCCTGGCCTTGCCGTGATAAAAGCCGCAGGAGTGGATATAGGGCTCCACCTCCTCCGCCGTGGCCTGGG
The DNA here is from genome assembly GCA_021203045.1 of Oscillospiraceae bacterium. Lineage (GTDB taxonomy): Bacteria > Bacillota > Clostridia > Oscillospirales > Oscillospiraceae > CAJOIG01. The sequence continues at coordinate 8,069 of JAJQBY010000120.1, forward strand.
CCATAATCTCGGCGCTGGGAAAGCGCTGAAACAGCGCCGGGGAAATTTTGTTCACCCGCTCATCCGTACACTGGGCCGCCAGGCGCACCTGCACCAGCAGCTCCCATGCCTCCGTGTGGTCCAGCGTACAGTCGGCCAGCGGATATTCCCGCGCCAGCCCCTCCAATATTCCCCGAACCTGCTCCGGCGTCCTCATATGTATCTCCCGCCCTTTCTTTCTGACAGTATCCAAAAGAAATCTTACCACGGGCAGTTGCAAATTCCAAGTAGTTTTTATATAATTTAAAGCGTACCGAATGAAATGAACGGAAGCCCACATTGACGGAAGCATATAGATTTAAGGAGAAAACAGTAATGGGCAAGGAAAAGTTCGACAGCATTCCGACTAAGGTCGCAGATCTTTTGAGAGATGTGATGAATGGAAAGATCGGTTTGCCTGATCTACAGCGTCCTTTCGTATGGAAGGACAATAAGGTGCGAGAGCTTTTGGATTCCATGATGAAAGGCTATCCTATTGGATACATCATGCTATGGTCATCACCGGAAGACTATGAGAAAACTTCGCATATCGGGCCAACTGAAAAGAAGTATCGGAGGCCTGAAGACCTGGTCATTGATGGACAACAGCGTCTGACTGCTCTGCTGGCAGCCATGTATGGCGTGACAATAAAGGACAAAAACTATAAAGAACGCAAAATTTTGATTTCTTTTAATCCCCTAACGAGGGAGTTTGCCGTTTGGTCGATGGCATATGAAAGAGACCCAGAATGGATCAGCAGGATCAGCTCAGTATTCCAGGCAGATGAGGAGCATACCATTGCAAAATTCCGAAAATCATATATTGCGACTGCCAATGAGGGACGAAAAAAGAATAACCTTCCTGAATTGACGGAGGATGAAGAAGACCGAGTAGAGAATAATATCAATGACCTTTTAAACCTGGGAATTTATTCACTTCCTACACTGAAAATCAATACAAAGGCTGACGAAGAGGATGTTGCAGACATATTCGTTCGCGTGAATTCAGGTGGTCAAAAGCTTACTGAAAAGAATTTCATTGAAACGCTTATTGCTGTTTATGATAACAATATCCACGATCAAATCGATCGTTTCTGCGCAGAATCCAGAATTCCCGCGAATGGGACCTCTTACAATCAGATTCTTGCCGTTGACCCGGCTCATTTGATTCGGATGTCTGTAGGTCTAGGTTTTAAGCGAGCCAGGCTAAAGTATGCATATATGCTACTTCGCGGCAAAAATCTGAAAACCGGAGAGATCACGCAGGATGTGCGTGAAGAAAACTTAAAAATATTCAAGACCTCGCTCGACCTAGTAACGAATCTGAATAACTGGCACGCGTTCATGAACCTATTTTCCGCGGCGGGCTATCTCAAAGGAAGTTTGGTAGCATCCTCCAATGCAGTAGTTTTCAGTTATGTTCTATATTTGATCGGTAAGTATGAGTACAAGGTTGCTTCACAACCGTTACAAAAGAGCATCAAGAAATGGATATTCATGTCCACGATCACTGGTTTTTACACAGGCTCAACAGAAACTGAGGTCGAGAAGCAATTTGCAGACCTGCGGACTATAGTCAGTACGGATGGATTTGTTGCCTATCTGGATTCTATAATAGAAAAAAGATTTACCGATGATTATTTTTCTTATACTCTTCCGGGCGAATTGAACAGTTCCTCCGCAAATTCCCCTGCATGGTTCGGGTATATTGCTGCGCTCAACGTTCTTGGCACTCCAATGTTATTCAGCACAACCCCATTATCACAATATTTTGTATTGGGAACCAGCGGAAATAAAAATTCTGTCGATAAGCACCATATTTTCCCAAAACACTATCTGGAAATGATAGGATATAATAAAGACCGTGACAGAAACCAAATAGCTAATTTTACATACTTGGACTATCCCACGAACATCGATATTGCAGACAAGCCACCAGCCGAATATGTTTCTCAGTATCGGAAGAAACTTGGCGAGGAGGGCTACAAGTTAGCCTGCGCACAAAACGCACTGCCGGATAATTTTGAGAACCTGGAATATCAGGAATTTCTAACACAGCGACGCCTGCTGATGGCGCAAATCGTCCGCAAAGCATATAATAAACTTTGTAAATGATCCGATTCCCAGAGTTCCCGCATATCGGGCTGCATAAGAACAGATTAGAACGCAAAAACTGGCACAGTGGACGCCCAGTTTAGAACAGGAGGCACACCGATGTATCGGCCTTTGGCGGATGAGTTCCGGCCGCAGGAGCTGGACGACGTGACCGGGCAGGCCCATATCCTTGGCCCGGATGGGATGCTTCGCCGCATCGCGGACAGCGAGCATATCCCCAATATGATATTCTATGGTCCCTCCGGCACAGGGAAGACCACGGTGGCCAGCATCATCGCCCGGCGCACCAACCGGCCTCTCCGGCGGCTGAACGCCACCACGGCAGGCCTGGCGGACATCAAGGCCATCATCCAGGAGCTGGACACGCTTTTGGCCCCGGAGGGCGTGCTGCTGTATCTGGACGAGATACAGTACTTCAACAAAAAGCAGCAGCAGTCTCTTTTGGAGTTCATCGAAAACGGCAAGATCACCCTGATCGCCGCCACCACGGAAAACCCCTATTTCTGTGTATTCAACGCCATATTGTCCCGCAGCACGGTGTTTGAGTTCAAGCCCCTGACACCGGCGGACGTGAAAAAGGCCATGGAGCGGGTCATCCGGCTCCTGTCGGAGCGCGACAACGTCTCCATCCAAACGGAGGACGGGGTATTGGATTATATTGCCTCCGCCTGCGGCGGGGACGCCAGGAAGAGCCTGAACACCCTTGAGCTGTTATACGGCACCGCCCGGCCCGGAAAGGACGGCCTACTGTTCACCATGGAGGACGCCAGGGCCGTCACCCAGCGCAGCGCCATGCGCTATGACCGGGACGGAGACGAGCATTTCGACATCCTCTCCGCCCTGATGAAATCCATGCGGGGCTCCGACCCGGACGCCGCCGTCCACTATCTGGCCCGGTTTCTTGAAACCGGCAACCTGCTGGGAGCCTGCCGGCGGATACTCTGCTCCGCCAGCGAGGACATAGGTCTTGCCTATCCCCTGGCCGTTCCCATCGTGAAGGCCTGCGTGGACTCCGCCCTGCAGCTGGGGCTGCCGGAGGCGCGGCTGCCGCTGGCGGAGGCAGTCATCTTCCTGGCCACCTGCCCCAAATCCAACACCGGCTGCATGGCCATCGACCGGGCCATGGCGGACGTGCGGGCCGGGAAGGCCGGCCCTATCCCCCGGCATCTCCAGAACGTCCACGCTGACGGCACCGGCTTCGAGCGGGAGCAGGGTTATCTGTACCCCCACAACTATCCAAACCGCTGGGTGCAGCAGCAATACCTGCCGGACAGCCTGAAAAATGCCCGCTATTATGAATACGGGGACAACAAGACCGAGCAGGCCGCCAAAAAATACTGGGATCTGGTCAAGGGCCAGGGCTGACCCTTACAGAACACGGCCCTTCACAGTGGAGATGATCTCCCTGGCCCGCAGCACCTGGTCGGCCCGGACATTTACCGTCAGCCGCGCCTTGCCCGCCGCAGCGGCACTGCGCTCCATGACCGCCCGGGAATTGAGCACGGCGGCATATACCTCCCCCGGCGGGATGCCGTCGGTCATGGCCAGGCCATAGGACGGGCTCATATCCATCAACGGCATATCCGATGCGGCTCTCCGCTCCGGGGCCTTCAGCTCCGCGATGGAATACTCGATGCCGCTCCGCCGCAGGCGCATCAGGGCCAGATCTGCCCCATCCCTGTCGTCAAACACCGCAGTCAGCTGCGTTGTCATATAACGATTCCCCCTCAATTTTTTATATTGTTAGCATATCCCAAATCAAGGAGGTTCATACCTATGCGTTACGAAGGCGATATTTACCGTCCACCCGGGGAGTGGAAAAGCTATCTGCTCCAATGCACGGTGGGCTGCTCCAACAACACCTGCACCTTCTGCTCCATGTATAAGTCCAAGCGCTATCACGTCCGCCCTCTGGAGGACGTGCTGGAGGATATCCGGATGGCCCAGGCCACCTGGTATAAAAACACGGAGACCGTTTTCCTGTGCGATGGGGACGCCATCAACCTGCCCATGGACTATCTGCTCACAGTCCTGAAGGCTCTGTATGACGCATTCCCCCATCTGCGCCGGGTAACCACCTATGCCGGACCTCTTTCTACGCTGCGGAAGACCCCGGAGGAGCTGCGCCGGATCCGGGAGGCCGGACTGCAAAGGACCTATCTGGGCGTAGAGACCGGGGATGACGCCCTTTTGAAGCATGTCCACAAGGGCGTGGGCGCGGATGGGATGCTCCGGGCCGGACAGGCCCTGGTAGAGGCAGGCTTCGACCTCTGGGCCATCATCATCACCGGCCTGGAGGGCGGCGGACGGGACGCATTGGAGCGCAACGCCGCTCTGACCGCCCAGATGGTAAACCAGATGAAGCCGAAGCATCTGTCCTCCATGACCCTGATGGCTATAGAGGGCACACCCCTCTATCAGGAGGTGGAGGAGGGCAAGCTGACCCTGCAAACGCCCTTCGAGACTCTGCTGGAGACCCGGGAGCTGGTGCGCCAGATAGAGCTGTCCGGCCTGCATTATACCTCCAACCACGCCTCCAACTATCTTCCCATCAAGTGTACCCTGAAGGAGGACCGGGAAAAGGTCATGGCCGAGCTGGACGACATCATCCAAAAGGAGGATACCTCACGCCTGCGGGACGAAATGTACCGGGGACTGTGAGCACGAAAATCAACGATCACTATTATCTGATAAGAAGCTTGCTTCTTATCAGATAAATCTAATCTAAGGAGAAATTCAGCAGCATGAGCATACAGACCATGTATCAGCGTCTGGGCATCAGCCAGGCGGTATACGACTTCGGGCAGGAGATACTCTCCGGCCTGGGGGCGCGGCTCGCCGAGATCGACCAGCGGGCGGAATATAATCAGGCCAAGGTGCTGGCCGCCATGGGGGAAAACCGGGTCAGCGCCCCGTGCTTCGCCCAGACCACAGGCTACGGCTACAACGACCTGGGCCGGGACGTGCTGGAAAAGGTATATGCCAGCGCCTTCCATACCCAGGCGGCGCTGGTCCGGCCCCAGATCACCTGCGGAACCCATGCGCTGGCCGTAGCCCTGAGCGCCAATCTCCGGCCGGGAGACGAGCTGCTCTCTCCTGTGGGCGCACCCTATGACACGCTGGAGGAGGTCATCGGCATCCGCCCCTCCCGCGGTTCTCTGGCGGAATACGGCGTCACCTACCGGCAGGCTGATCTGCTGCCGGACGGCAGCTTCGACTATGAGGCCATACGCCAGGCCATCAACAGCCGCACCAGGCTCATCACCATTCAGCGTTCCAAGGGCTATGCCACCCGCCCCTCCTTTTCCGTGGAGCAGATCGGCCAGCTTATCGCCTTCTGCAAATCCGTAAAGCCGGACGTGCTGTGTATGGTGGATAACTGCTACGGCGAGTTCGTGGAGACCACGGAGCCCTCCGATGTGGGAGCGGATATGACAGTAGGCTCTCTTATCAAAAATCCCGGCGGCGGCCTGGCGACGGCGGGAGGCTATATATGCGGCACGGAGGACTGCGTGGAAAACTGCGCCTATCGGCTCTCCGCCCCCGGGCTGGGGCAGGAGGTGGGCGCAAACCTTGGCCAGCTGCCCGCCATGTTCCAGGGCTTCTTCCTGGCTCCCACCGTGGTAGCCGGGGCCCTGAAGGGGGCCATATTCGCCGCCAACGTCTATGAACAGCTGGGCTTTCCCTGCGTCCCCAACGGACAGGAGCCCCGGCATGATATCATCCAGTCCGTCGTCCTCGGCTCGCCGGAGCGGATGACCGCCTTCTGCGCTGGAATACAGGCCGCCGCCCCGGTAGACAGCTTCGCCACCCCCATTCCCTGGGCCATGCCGGGATATGACAGCGATGTGATCATGGCTGCCGGGGCCTTCGTGCAGGGCTCGTCCATAGAGCTGTCCGCCGACGGGCCGATGCGGGAGCCCTACGCCGTCTATTTTCAGGGCGGCCTGACCTGGTATCACGCAAAAACCGGCATCCTGATGAGCGTCCAGAAGCTCCACGAGCAGGGACTCATCCAGCTGCCCGGCAAAGATTGAACCGGCAAGCACAGCCCTAACATGCAAAAACATCCCCGCCGGAGCTCCTGAAGTGCCCCCAGTCAAGTAGACAGAGAAAAAACAAAAGAATATTTTTAGAGATGGTCTTTGCCCCTAGGCAGAGACCATCTTTTTATGCGGCATTGTGGAACTTTATAGGAGTCATGCACTTGAGCCGCCGTTGGTAACGTCTGGTATTGTAGAAGTGGATGTAGTTTTCAATGGCGGAGATCAGTTCCTGTTCATCCGTGAATTTTCTCAGATAGTACATCTCGGATTTTAAGATTCCCAAGAAGCCTTCCATCGGGCCGTTGTCAATGCACCTTCCCGCTCTGGACATACTCTGTGTCATCCCTGCTTTCTCCAGCTTTGCGCGGAATAGCGTGCTGGTGTACTGAAACTCGCGGTCACTATGAAACAGAGGATGTGCGTCTGGATTCGTCTTGACCGCTTCATCGAAGGTGTCTAATACCAGCCGGTTGTTGCTGACACCAATTTTATATGCCACAATCCGCCTGTCGTACAAGTCTAAAATGGCACTCAGGTACAGCTTGTGCACCACTGGCCCCTCATACCACTTGAACTCTGTCACATCCGTCAACCATTTCTCGTTTGGCTTGTCCGCATGAAAGTTACGGTTCAGGATATTTTCTGCCGGCACCTCCGGGGTGGAGGGTGTGTAGTTGTATCGCTTTTTCCGGCATACCGATTGCAGCTGCAAGGCTCGCATCAGCCTGCGAATCCGCTTCTTGTTAAAAGCAATATGATGGATTCGGTTAATGGCAATCGTCATCTGCTTGTCCCGGAGCTGCGCCTCCAGCATCCTCACCTGCGCCTGAAGCTTCTCGGTGTCGGTCATCTCGCTTTCCGGCTTTGTACGGCCCCTGCCGTCTGCTAACCCCTCTATTCCTTTTAACTCATACTTGCGTACCCAGGAATAGATCTGCTGGTAGGACACTCCGTATTGCTCAACTGTCAGCAAATAGTCCTTACCATGTTCCAGGCAGAACGCTATGGGGACTATATCATATGCCCGGTGGGGCCCGTATTTATTCTTAAACATTTATGCTGTACTACTATCCATAAATTGTGTATTATTTCAGACTTTTCAGGTATTTTGGATCACTACCTCCGGCGAACATCCGAGCATCCAAACGTAGACATCCCTTTTAAGAAAGGCTTAGGACATCCGCCCGGACAACAAAGACCTCTAAAATAGAATTTT